>CAIMNN010000503.1 GCA_903842845.1 uncultured Acidobacteriaceae bacterium
CGTGAAACTTAAAGTTGGAAGCATAATGATTTCATTTCCACTGACCGTGTTCCTGCATTGAATGAGTGCGCATGAACCATCCTATAACCCTGGCTTGACTATCCACATTGCAAACGTTGCTGATCACTGCGCCGCGATTGCCGCTGCAACAAGCTTTGCCGTGCGCTGCACCTCCTGCACCACGCTTCCACGCGACATTTCTTCCCCCACGGAGGCCATGATGTAGGTCTCTTCCCCTGCGCTTTGGAAGTAGACCAATCCATTGCTGCCGTCGACGATGATCTGTTCCAGCTTGCTGCTTCCGAACTGGTTCATCATGCGCATGCTGAGCGCGAAGATGGAGACCGTGAGCGCGGCCATGTTGGTGCTGGGCGCTGCCATCTCCGGCACTGAGACCAGGACATCGCCGCGGGTGGAGATGATGGAAGCCGAGCGGATGCCCGAGACCTCGCACAGTTCCGAAACTATCTGCTGCACTTCAGTACGCGTCTTCGGTGTCAGTTGCTTGTGACGAGGTATTGAATCATAGATCGATCTGTTTTGCTCCGGAGTCACCGGGTGTGTCAGCTTGACGCGGCGGAGTATCTTTGCGGCCAGGTCGGGCCGCGTTGACTGCCATATATATGTGCTGTCAGGGTCGCTGGGCTTTGCGTCAACGGCTGAACCAGCCGGCGCTTCGTCCTCAGTTTCAGGCTGAGTGGATGCAGGCGGCTGCATGAGCCGGACGACGATAAATTGCAGAACCATCCAGCCCGAGAAGAGAGTGAGGACCACGAGCAGGGAAGCCAGGGTGGAGAATGCAAATTTTGAATACAGGACGTCATAGACGATCAGCAAAGCCGCCATGATGATCAATGTCGAGATGTATCTTGCTTCCTTCATCACCGCAGATCCGAACTACTGCTATGAGGACGTGCCCGCACTCAGGTTGTCATCAATCTGTTCAACAAAACCGGCTTGATGCCGAGGTTGTCCATCAGGCCTTGCAGGTAAGCGCGGTCGATCAAATACTGTGCGACGTCGAGCGTCCTGAGGATGGCCGTGGTCGCTGCCGTGACCTCGGCTTTGTCGGTGATGACGGATGCGAGCATGTAGGGGAAGGTGGCGCGCAAGAAGCTCATGCTGGCTGCGACAAAGACCGGGGGAATCTTGGCTTTGACGTGCGCGCGGCCGATGACCTCCTGGTGCGCGACGATAGCCTGCGGGTCGCCGCCGGAAAAAAGCTCGTTGAGCCAGGCGATGTGCGTGGTCTTGAGCGCGTCGACACGGCCTTCTATCATCACCGCCGTCGCCGGGTCCGCGCTCAGGCGCTCATAAAACAGGTCGGTCATCTTCGGCAGGCTGGGTGTTACCGCTGGCGCTATGTGAGCCAGCAGGGCAAGGTCCTCCGAACTGAAACCGCTGACATTTTGAAATGTCGCGAATGTGCTTTCATTGAAACTATCCGCCACTGTATCGGCCTCCTTCTCTTCGAACGCAGTAAAAGTTGCCCGGCCGCTCAGGTCGTCATCAGTCTGTTGAGCAGCCCAAGACTGATGCCGAGGTTGTCCATCAGGCATTGGTTGTAAGCGCGGTCGATCAGGTATTGGCAAACGTCGAGCGTGCGCAAGATGGCTGTGGTGGCGTTCGCGACCTCCTGCTTGTCCTCAAGGACAGAAGCCAGATGCCCTGGGAATGCAGCGCGCAGAAAGCTCATGCTGGCGGCGACGAAGATCGGCGGAATTTTTGCGCGCACGTGCACGCGGCCTATCATCTCCTGCCGCGCCACCAGAACATCGGGCGCAAGGCCGGCAAAGAGTTCATTGAGCCACTGGAGGTGCGTCTTCTTCAGCGCATCGACGCGCCCTTCGATAACCGCACCGGTTGCCGGGTCAGCCTGTAGTTTTTCGTAGAACCGATTCGTCAATGCAGGGAGTGTAGGCCTGACCTGAGGGCCGATGGAGGCGAGCAGTGTGACGTCTTCCATGCTGAAGCCGCTGACGTTCTGATAGGTCTCGAAGGTTTGGTCCACTGCGCGTTCAGGCATTGTTCTTAACTCCGCATTGTTCACATAGCGCTTTGCATTGCTGATGACGCGCACCCAGGCAAGCTGATCTGCCTTAAGGTGTGGCGCTGTGCAGGCTACACGCCCCCGGCGGCACTAACCGAGCGTTTCAGCTATCTTTGCAGAGGCTCGTTTGCACTCAAGGAAGACAAGGCCTAGTTTGGCGGCATTGTTGGTGATGACGCACAATGCAGCGTCTTCGCCCGCCCGGGTTAAAAGGACGTAGCCGTTCTCGCCCTTGATGAGGATCTGCTCCAGTGTTCCACGGGAAAACTCCTCGGCAACCCGGCCGCCGAAGCTCAACATGGCGGCTGACATGGCGCCGACTATCTCTTCGTCGACGTTGATGAGCAGCGCAGAGGCGATGATGAGGCCGTCGAGCGAGACAAGGGCGGACGCAAGGATGTCAGTGGAAGTGCCGTTCAAGGCAGAGAGGGTTTTTTGCAGTGCTTTGGGTCGGTCGTTTGCCACATGCGCCGGCGCCGGTGACCCTCGTTCTGGCTGGGGATCATTTGGGCCCAGACGTAGAGAAAGAACAGGATTTCCCATAAGGTTCTCCCTTTCCTACATCGAGTCACAATAATACCCCTAATTTAAAAATCCGACATGAGCTATTTTGACCTAGCTAAATCAATTTTTCCTGTGCCTACATATATGTTGTATCTTCAATGGAATCAACGAATAAAATGTAATTGATATGTCATACATTGAATGACATAACTCATACAACATCATTACTTAGGTATCGAAGTTAGGCCAATGCGACCGGTTTTGTCTTCTTTGCGCGTCGGTGCTGGTGTACTCGGCAAAGCCTGCCTGCTCAGAAAATAGCAGTGAAAAAATTTCCAAGATCGAGCTTTCAGCGCATGAGAGAGGGGGGAGTATGCAGCAGAGTGAAGTGAGCCTGAAGGAGGCTCATATTGCACGCGAACCAAAGTCGGTAATAGCTGATTGTTAAATTCACCACTCTTTCCTCAAACGGCCATTGACGCAGCAACTGAGTGGCGTTACTCTCACGGCAGATAAGGACTTGGTCGCCTACGCCAATCCGCTCCCAACTGCACCAGCCGAGGGCTGCGCATATCCTGCGCCGCCCTCGAAGTGTTTTTGGGGCGGGAAGGGTTTGGACGACACCGCAGCTAACGCGCATCCATTTTAACCATCGGACAATTTTCGGTGAGGGAAGTTCGATGGTAATCTCAGGGTAGAAAAAAAGCCGGCCACCCGCCGAGCGGGCGTAATGGGAGGAACTCTGAAGACCAAACTGGAGATAACACCGAACCTCGAGCCGCTGTTTGGAACTCGCGACGAAAATCTTCATTTGATGGAAGACGAGCTTGGCGTACGGATCGACCTGCGCTCCGATGCGGTTCATGTACAGGGACCGGATGAGGGAGTGGAAGTGGTCCGGCAAATTTTTGAGGACTTTGAAGCACTCCGCAAGATGGGCATCCATCCGCACAACGGCGAGCTGAACGGCATGCTGCGGATAGTTGTGAACGACCCCGGCATGACGCTGCGCAAACTGGCTGATACCGGCAAGCAGCGCTCCACCGGCACAAAGCGCATGGTTCAGCCGCGCAGCGTGAACCAGCGCAAATACCTGGAAGCCATTGAAGAGAACGACATGACCTTCGGCGTGGGCCCCGCCGGCACCGGCAAAACCTACCTTGCCGTGGCTATGGCGGTCAGCGCGCTCAACGCAAAGAAGGTTAGCCGCATCGTGCTGGTGCGCCCCGCAGTCGAAGCCGGCGAGAAGCTGGGCTTTTTGCCGGGCAGCTTGCAGGAGAAGGTGGACCCGTACTTGCGTCCGCTTTATGACGCGCTCTTTGACATGCTCGAGCCCGAGAAGGTCGAAAAGATGCTCGAGAAGGGCGTCATCGAAGTTGCACCGCTCGCCTTCATGCGCGGCCGCACGCTCAACGACGCGTTCATCATTATGGACGAAGCGCAGAACACCACCATCGAACAGATGAAGATGTTCCTCACCCGCATGGGCAACAATTCGAAAGCTGTGATCACCGGCGACATCACTCAGATCGACCTGCCCAACCCGCGTCGTTCGGGACTCGTCGATGCCATCAACATTCTCAGCGGGGTTGAGGGGATAACCTTCTGCCACTTTGAGGATGGCGACGTGGTCCGCCACGCGTTGGTGCAACGCATCGTCCGCGCCTACGAGGCGGCCAAGCCACAACAGCAGGAATTGCCACTCGAAATGGCCGAAGCCGAGCCGGTGCGCGCGGTGCGCGAAAAGCGGCCTGCGGTCAAAACGCAATAATCAATCCAAACCACAAAAAGCGGCGGGGCCAATGGCTCTGCCGCTTTTTTTATGCAAACCCCCACAAGAAGAATAAAAATGGGAATTGGGGTATGATTTCCTCATGGCAACTTTCCACATCTCCGATTTAGAAGCGGGTCGGGATTTCGCTTCCTTGCTTGCGCGTGTTCGTGCAGGTGCTGAGATTGTCATTGAAGCGGGCGAACAGCCGGTAGCCATCGTCCGTCCAGTGACACGGCTTAAGCGTTCATTTGAAGAATGCATCGCACTCTTGCCTGAACATTCCGATGCGACGCTCGACGAAGATTTTGAGGCCGATGTACGTGCAGCCGTTGAGGCCCACCGTGAGCCTCTTACACCTCCCGACTGGAATGAATGAAGTGGGGTTATTGCTCGACTCCAGCGTACTAATAGCACAAGAGCGTCGCGGTTTGGATGCGCGTACGGCGATCACTGTAATAGCGAAATCTAATCCATCCGATGATGTATCCGTTTCAGTGGTTAGTTTGATGGAGCTAGCCCACGGTATTGCGCGTGCCAACTCAGAACAAATAATGAAACGTAGAACAACATTCATTCGTGAATTATTGAGTTCAATACCGATTCTCGGTATAGACAATCAGCTTGCGCTAAAAATTGGCATTATGGACGGCCAACTTGCGCAAACCGGGATTCGTATCCCGATCGAGGATTTGATCATCGGTGTGACCGCAATGGAGAATGGTTTTGATGTATTGACCAAAAATGTGCGCCACTTTAGGATGATTCCCGGCTTGGTAGTCCATGAGTATGTGAGCTGAACATGCATGGAGCAGATAGAGCACGATGATCCTTGCCGACCCAGAACTTCGAAGCGTGAGCAGCGGCGTAAAGCCGAAGCGGTTGCCGAACCTGCGCGAGTTGGAAGGTTTTTTGAATTTGGCCAAGCGCAAGGCTGGCCTCAAAGGCGAGGTCAACGTCCTGCTCGCCACCGACGCGCATCAGAAGGCGCTCAATAAACAATTCCGCGCGAAGGCGAAGACGACCGACGTGCTGTCGTTCCCCACGCCGGTCGGTATGGGCTACGCCGGCGACCTTTCAATCAGTTTGGCAGTTGCACGCAAGCAAGCCGCCGAGCAAGGGCACGCGCTTTTGACCGAGTTGAAGGTTCTCATCCTGCATGGAGTTCTGCATCTCGCCGGGCACGACCACGAAGCTGATGAGGGTGAGATGGCTGCGCTTGAAGAAAAG
>CAIMNN010000504.1 GCA_903842845.1 uncultured Acidobacteriaceae bacterium
CTGCCGATGAGTGATGCCGGGCCGGTAGCGCGGATGCGGACGGCGTTGCCTTCGTATGTGCGGCTCTCAATGACCATGCCCGCTTCTACCATCGCCAGCGCGGCGCCTTCTTCCTGCGGAATCAGGAACTCGGCCTCGATGAGCGGGTCTTTGGTGAGCGCTTCGTCGATTGCGGCGAGGAGCCGTTCCATACCCAAGCCGTCGCGCGCGGAGACGAGGACCACATCCGGGCGGGAATATAGGCCGGCGGCGACCTCGTCGCTGAGTAGGTCGCGTTTGTTGAGGACCTCGATCACGGGCTTGTTCATGGCTTCGAGCTCGGTGAGGACCTTTTCGACCTGAACCTTTTGCTCTTCGCCGAACTCGGCTGAGGCGTCGCGAACGTGGAGGAGGATTTCGGCTTTTTCTACTTCTTCGAGTGTTGCACGGAAACTCGTCACCAGAGTGTGGGGCAGGTTGCGGATGAAGCCGACCGTATCGGAGAGCAGGACCTTGCGTTTGCTTGGCAACTGAATGGCGCGGAGCTTGGGGTCGAGTGTGGCAAACATGCGCGAACTGGCGAGGACACCTGCGCCGGTCAACGCGTTGAAGAGCGTGCTTTTGCCGGCGTTGGTGTAGCCGACGAGAGCGACGGTTGGAACGGGGACGGCTTCGCGGCGTTGCCGCTGCTGGCGGCGTGTGCTGCGGACGGCTTCGAGCTCTTCTTTCAAATGGTCGACGCGGCGCTGGATGCGGCGGCGGTCGGTTTCGAGTTTGGTTTCGCCGGGGCCTCGCGTTCCAATGCCGCCGCCGAGCTGGCTCATGGCTTTGCCGCGTCCGGTGAGGCGGGGCAGCATGTACTCAAGCTGCGCGAGCTCGACCTGGAGCTGACCTTCGCGGGTGCGGGCGTGGCGGGCAAAGATGTCAAGGATCAACTGTGTGCGGTCGAGAACGCGACAGGGCAGTTCCCTCTCAAGATTTTGGAGTTGTGTGGGGGAGAGGTCGTGGTCGAAGAGGATGAGCTCGGCCTCAGCGGAGAGCGCGAGCGCGTGCAGTTCTTCCACTTTGCCACTGCCGATAAGCGTTGCCGGGTCGGGCTTAGGGCGGCGCTGCATGAGTTCGGCTGCGACTTCGCCGCCAGCACTGAGAAGCAGTTCCTTGAGCTCGGCGAGCGATTCGTCAGCCGTCATGCCGAGCGCGTGCAAGGGGGCTGCGCCGGGACGCACGCCTGTGCGACCGAAGTCCACCCCGACGAGGATGGCACGCTCCGCCTTTGTCCCTGAGCCTGTTAAGTGCATGGGGAGAGAAACCGCTGACTTTCTAAACCGCTGATTGACACGCCTGTTTCAGGGATCAGCTCTCAATCGCTGAGGCAGCAGCCGGTGTTGCAGCCGCTGCGCCGGTGCCTGGGGCAGCCGATGCACGGTAATCGCTGTGCATGACGCTGCGGTTGCTGACCACCGTTGAGATGGCGTGCTTGAAGATCAACTGCTCCTGGCTGTTGTTCTCAAGCAATACAGAATACTTGTCGAATGAACGAATCTTGCCCGTCAGCTTGACTCCACTTACCAGGTAAATTGTGATGGGGGTCTTATCTTTGCGAACGGTGTTCAAAAAAGTATCTTGGATGTTCTGTGCCGGCTTGCTTTCCATTGTGCCGATCTCCTGTTCGGATTTTTTTGTTTGACTTGTGATTTCCGCGGCTATGAGTACAGCCATTATGTGACGTTTGGCATGAAAAAAGCTCATACCCAAATACGCACATACAATGTGCTTAAAACAATACCCTTATTTTAATCAATTATCAACAGTACGGGAGACGCATGAAGTGCCAAACCTTAAAGATAAATATGGTATTTAGAGGCCAGATGAGCGACTAAAGGCATCCCGCTCAGTAAATTGGACACAGTTTCTCTGAATTGCTCAAAAGGACGAAACTTGACTCGGCACTGCATGGACTAAAAGTAATGTGAACACAACGTGTGATGGTGCGAACAAGCCTCCAGATTGCCGCTTGGTAGTATGGAAGCGTGAATCCGACTGAGAAAAACACCTCCGCATCCACCCCTGTTCCCATGCTTGATCTTGCCCGGCAGTATGAGCCGCTGCGGGAGGAGTTGTTGACTGCGCTCGAGGGAGTGCTCGACAGTCGCCAGTTTATTTTGGGCGATTCGGTGGCTACGTTTGAGCGGGAGGCGGCGGGGCAGCTTGGTGTGGCGTATGCGGTTGGCTGCTCCTCGGGGACCGATGCGCTTTGGCTGGCGCTGGCTGCGGCCGGGCTGTCACCGTTACTGGGCGAGGAGTTTGAGCCGGCGGTTATTTCGACGCCCTTCAGTTTTTTTGCCTCGGTGAGCTCGATATTGAGGGCGGGGGCGAAGCCGATTCTGGCGGACATTGATCCGAAGACATTTAATTTGTCGCCGACTGCGGTGGCGAAGGTTTTGAACTCGGCAGAGGGCGAAAAGGTGCGCGGGATTTTGCCGGTGCATCTCTACGGGCAGGCAGCGGATTGGGATGAGTTTGCGCGGATTGCCGCCGAACGGAAGCTGGTTCTGATTGAAGACGCGGCACAGGCGTGGGGCGCGAAGTGGAAGACGCAGCCTGTGGGCGGGCTTGGAACGGCCGCAGCGTTCAGCTTTTATCCGACGAAGAATCTGTCTGCTGCGGGCGATGCGGGGATGGTGACGACGAACGATGCGAGCGTTGCAGAGCGTGCGCGGATGCTGCGCCAACACGGAATGCGGAAGCGCTACCACCATGATGAGCTGGGCTGGAATGCGCGCATGGATGGCTTCCAGGGCGCGGTGCTGAGCGTGAAGCTGAAATACATTGAGAAGTGGACGTTGCAGCGCACTGAAGCCGCGGAGCGGTATGACGGGTTGTTCATAAGCGCGGGGCTGGCGGAGGCGGGGCCGTATCCGGTGAAGGGTGTAGTGCTGCCATATAAGGATGAGAGCGCGACGCATGTGTGGCATCAGTATGTGATTCGCACGCCGAAGCGCGACGAACTGAGGGCGTTTTTGACGGCGCGTGGGATTGGGAGCGAGATCTACTATCCGATTCCACTGCACATGCTGGACGCGCTGCTGCCGTTGGGCTACGGCGAAGGGAGCTTCCCGGAGGCTGAGCGCGCGGCGAAGGAGGTTCTGGCGCTGCCGCTCTTTGCGGAGATAACCGAGGACGAGCAGAAGACAGTTGTGGCGGCGATTGGGGAGTTTTTGAGCTGAGTTGATGATAATAATTAGAAGGGTTGCATATTATGAACGACTGTTAATTCGGTCGTTCTGATGGTTTTAGAATTCTTGTTGTAAAACCTCCAATAAGGCATTCGTCTTCGTAATACATCCAGTCTGTAATCAATTTTGTATCAAATGGGACTCGCTGCATAAATTCAAGATTTCTAATTCTTGGCTCGTTTGCAACCACGCCTGTAGGTGGCATTGAAAGCATATCTAAATCAGCCAACCAAATATGCTCAATTTGATCTTTGTCTTCGAATGCAACTTTAAGAAGAAAACTCTTTTGATTTTCCTTAGGAGCAAAAAATGCATCAAGAAATTGTCTTAGGGACTGCCGTGCTTGATTGATTGCTGATGACATCTCATGATCTCCACCGTCAACAGATACAATCTCGTCAGGTCCATCATTTTCCATAAATCACTCCTAATAAAGAGCATTGACAATAAAGAATAACTCATGCCGCGCGATTGAACGGTTCGATCTTCGGCTGCTTTTTTTGCGAGGCCTGCCAGAGGTCGTAATCGGATTGCAGTTCGTACCAGATCTCCGCGTGGGTTCCAAATGCCGCGGAGAGGCGGAGCGACATTTCAGCGCTGATGCCGGCTTTGCCGTTGAGGATGCGCGAGAGCGTGGCGCGCGAGACCTTGAGGTGCTTGGCCGCCGAGGTAACGTCAATCTCGCCTAGAAACTCGCGAAGTACTTTTCCCGGATGGGGCGGATTGTGCATGCGCATCGTCATTGCTCCTAATGGTAATCCTGATAATCAACCAGGATGACATTCTCGCCTTCGAAGGCGAAGGTCAATCGCCAGTTACCGCTGACTTTTACTGACCAATGATCCTTCAAATCACCGCGCAGTTGATGCAAACCCCAGCCCGGTGCGTTCATATCGGCAGGGATTCTAGCGCGGTTCAGTTGGAAGAGTTGAACCGACAATTTGTCAGCGTGTGCAGGCTGAATCCCAGCTTTGCTGCCTGTGAGAAAGAACCTCTCTAAGCCGCTATGTCGGAAGCTCTTGATCACGCGTATAGTGTAACGCTCCACTATCCA
>CAIMNN010000505.1 GCA_903842845.1 uncultured Acidobacteriaceae bacterium
ATGTCAAATATATAACGAGCATAAAGGAGATTGGCCTGCGGGACTTGAGAATTGAAATAAGTGAATGGCGGGCTATTTATTCAGTATTAAATTTCTCAATTACTAAAATTGGTCTGTTTCATTTTGATCACGGCAATCTGAGACAGATTCTGAATTGATTTCAAAAAAAGGAACGGCGGGAGTTGCTACTCCCGCCTGATACAAACGTCATACAATTTTTTTATCCGAGATACATTACGTGGACATAGGTGCCGAGGCGGACGTTGTAGGCAAGATACCAGCCGTCGTGGTCTGGGTCCGCGTAGATGATGATGTTGTCGGAGTCCCAGAGCCAACCATCGCAGAAGGCGATGTCATAAGGCGCAACGTTCCAATACCATCCATTGAACCAGAAGCGGGACGGGCCGCCGCCAACGATGCGCCATACATGACGCGGACCAAATCCGCCGTTGAAGCGCCCATGCTCCCAGGGGCGGTCGAGATGATAGTTTGCATCATCGCGGCCTGTATCATGGCCGACCCAATGATTGCGCGGGTCGACGTGGGGGATGTTGGGGTGGTTGTCCTGGTCGCGATAATCGCGGTGCGGCTCAGCCGGATGCGGCGTAGCGTGGTACTCGCTGGGCCCATGCGACGGAGGCTTCGGCATTGAGTGATGGTCGCCACCATGCTGCGCATAGATGGGGAATGCAACCAACATTGCTGCTGCGAAGATGTAACTGAAGTTTTTCATCGTGCCTCCTGCAAGCTCCATTGGAGCTTGTTCTACGCTTGATTGAACACGGGCTGGCGGTGGAAGTTGCGTGGCAGCCCGTGCCGGTGTCAGCTCTGGCGACGCCATGCGTAGAGCGGGAATTTCTCGGCGAGTTCAGCGACGGCGTGGCAGATCTTCTCGAGCGCCGCATCATCGCTTCGCTTGTCGAGCGCTTCGACGATCCACTTGGCGATCTGCTTCATCTCGGCTTCTTTCATGCCGCGAGTCGTCAGTGCCGGTGTGCCGATACGAATGCCGGATGGCTTGAGCGGCGGATTCACATCGAAGGGAATTGCATTTTTGTTGACGGTGATGCCGGCCTTGCCGAGCGCGAGCTCAGCTTCGGAACCAAGAATGCCTTTCTCAAAGACGTCGACGAGCAGCAAATGGTTGTCGGTTCCGCCGGAAATTAAACGGAAGCCTGCTGCTGCCAGTTCTTCACCAAGAACTTTTGCGTTGGCGATAACCTGAGCTGCGTAGGTTTTGAACTCGGGGCGCAGAGCCTCGCCAAAAGCAACCGCCTTGGCTGCGACGATGTGCACCAACGGTCCGCCCTGCTGGCCGGGGAAGACGGCCTTGTCGATCGCAGCTGCGTGTTCAGCGCCGCAGAGGATGAGTCCGGCGCGTGGTCCACGCAGAGTTTTGTGCGTGGTGGTGGTTGTGATGTGCGCATGCGGAACGGGCGAAGGATGCACGCCACCAGCGACGAGTCCTGCAATGTGCGCCATGTCAAAAATATAAATAGCCCCAACCTTGTCAGCAATCTCGCGCATGCGCGCGTAGTTCCACTCGCGCGGATAAGCGCTACCGCCGCCGATGAGGACCTTGGGTTTTTCGCGCGTGGCGATAGTTTCGAGCTCGTCGTAGTCGATTGTCTCTGTGTCTTTGCGCACACCGTAAAAAGTCGTGCGATAGAGCTTGCCGCTGAAGCTCAACTTATGACCGTGTGTGAGATGGCCGCCGTGTGCAAGGTCGAGGCCGAGAATCGTGTCGCCCGCGTTGAGCACCGCCATGTACGCCGATGCGTTGGCCTGCGAGCCGGAGTGCGGCTGCACGTTGGCGTGTACTGCGCCGAACAATTCTTTCGCGCGGTCGCGGGCAAGGTTCTCGACAACGTCGCTGAACTCGCAGCCGCCGTAGTAGCGACGCCCCGGGTAGCCCTCGGCGTATTTGTTGGTGAAGATGGAGCCTGCGGCTTCGAGAACTGCTTCAGAGACGAAGTTCTCGCTGGCAATCATCTCCAGGCCTTCGTGCTGGCGGAGGGTTTCATTTTTAAGGGCTTCAGCAACGATTGGGTCGGCGGCGGCGAGGGTAAGGCTCATGCGGTCGGTCATGGGTAAATTCTACGGCAAAAGCCGCGGAATGTTGATATGGAGTGGGAGTTAGCTTTGAGTGGATAAAACCGACTTATTTAGCGCTATCCCTTGCGAGCGTGATTCGCAGGGATTGTGCCAACCTGCTCGACTGCGGCTACTATCTCCCGGCCGATGACGAGCGATGCCGTTGCCGCGGGCGATGGCACATTGCAGACGTGTAGCATACGGTCCTGGTGGACGAAGCAAAAATCGTCGAGCAGTTTGCCAGAGGCATCAAGCGCCTGTGCGCGAACGCCGCTGCCGCCGGGGAGAATGTCATCTTCGGTGAGCTCGGGCAACAGTCGTTGCAGCGCCTTGGTGAAGGCCGCTTTGTTCCAGGAGCGATACGTCTCGTAGATGCCCATCTTCCAGAAGTGTGTCGCGAGTTTCCAGAAGCCGGGGAAAGCGAAGGTGCCGGCTGCGTCGCGCAGGTTGAAGGATGTGCGCGAGTAGCCCTCGCGCTTGAATGCAAGGACGGCGTTGGGGCCGGCCTCAATGCCGAATCCAGTGCCGCCATCGATACGCTTGGTGAAATGCACGCCAAGAAAAGGGAAGCGCACGTCGGGCACAGGATAGATGAGCGCTCGGACAAGTTGATGTTTCGACGGCACAAGCTCGTAGTACTCGCCGCGGAAGGGAATGATGCGCAGGCCGAGTTCAGCGCCAGCCATTTTTGCGATGCGGTCACTGTAGAGTCCTGCGCAGTTGATGGCGAAACGCGCGTGAACGGTGCCGCAGGCTGTCTCAAGAACAACTTCGTCTGCGGTGCTTGTGATCTTTACGACTGCGGCGTTGGTGAGTACCTGGCCACCTGATGCGTTGATGAGCTCGGCGTATTTTTCGGCGACGAGGCGGAAGTCGGTGATGCCGGTGCCGGGAACGTGAATGCCGCGAATGCCTGCGGCGTGCGGCTCAAGCTCACGGATCTCTTCGGGTCCGAGCAGGTGCAATCCCGGCACGCCGTTGGCGCGGCCGCGTTGCATCAACTCATCGAGCGCAGGAAGTTCGGATTCGTCAGTGGCGACAATGACCTTGCCGCAGATGGAATGCGGAATGCCTTGCTCTTTACAGAACTGGACCATGGCCGCGGTGCCTTCGACGCAGAGTCGCGCCTTGAGCGAGCCCGGCTTGTAATAAAGCCCGGAGTGGATGACGCCGCTGTTGTGGCTGGTCTGGTGGAGGGCTACGCCGGATTCTTTCTCGAGGACGATGGTGCGCAGATGGCTGTGCTTGCGCTGGAGCTCCAGCGCGACAGCCAAGCCGACGATGCCACCGCCGATGACGGCAACATCGCACCGAATATCGGCCATGATGCCCCTCCCGAAATGCTGCACAAGCACTTTACTCCAAACGGGTGGGAGGCGCTGTGAGGAAGGGCAAACCGCAGGGAAGTAGACAGCAGGAGTAAATGGCAGCGATTTCTATGTGCGTAAGTCTTTATTATTCAGCAAGTAGAGCAGATAACTCATGATATGAGTGTAATATGCTCACATTTTATGAATCTTATGTGCTATATTTTCGTCATATTAGGTGCTGAGCCTTAGTGCTCAACCAAATCACACCATCTGGAGGACAATAGTATGGCAATCACTCGTTGGAACCCTTACCGTGAAGCGTATTCATTGCAGAACCGTGTCAACAGCCTGTTGCGCGACCTGAATGGTGACGGCGAGCTGGTGTCGACTGCCGGCTTTGTGCCGCCGGTCGATATCTATGAGGACGAGAAGAAGGTCGTCATCAAGCTCGAAGCGCCGGGCATCGAAGAAAAGGACCTGGACGTGCGCGTTGAGAACCAGACCCTCACCGTCCGCGGCGAGCGCAAGTTCGAGAGCGAGGAGAAGGAAGAGAACTTCCATCGCATTGAGCGGCGTTATGGCAGCTTCTTCCGTTCGTTCACGTTGCCGACGACCGTGGACACGGAGAACGTGGACGCGAAGTACAACGCAGGCGTGTTGCGCATTGAGCTCGTGAAAAAGGCCGAGGCGCAGCCGAAGCAGATCAAGGTGAAGGCGGCTTAAGTTAAGCTGCGAGGAGCTAACCATGGCCATCCGTTGGGAGAAATTTACCGTCAAATCGCAAACTGCTGTCCAGCAGGCGCAGACACGTGCACAAGAACTCGGCAACCCTGAGCTTGCGCCCGTGCATCTGTTGCTGGCGTTGATTGAGGACCGCGAGGGAATCATTCCTCCGGTGCTGAGCAAGGTCGGAGTGCCGGTTGAGCGACTGATCAATGAGTTGCATGCGATCGAAGAAAAACTCCCGCGGGTGGCCGGGGCTTCCGCTCAACTGGGTGTGAGCGCGGCGCTGAACAAAGCCTTTGAGCAGGCCGGTAAAGAAGCCGCGAACTTCAAGGACGAGTTCATCTCGACCGAGCATCTTCTGTTGGGCATCATTCAGCAGAAGGGCGATGCTGCGCGAGAAGCGCTGGTGGCAGCGGGCGCAACGCACGATGCGGTGTTGAAGGCGCTGACTGCGGTGCGCGGTTCGCAGCGTGTGACGGACCAGAACCCCGAAGCCAAGTTCCAGGCGCTCGAAAAATACGCAAAGGACCTGACCGAACTTGCGCGGCGCGGAAAGCTGGACCCGGTGATCGGCCGCGATGAAGAGATCCGGCGTGTGATTCAGGTGCTGTCGCGGCGCACGAAGAACAATCCTGTGCTGATCGGCGAGCCCGGCGTTGGAAAAACAGCC
>CAIMNN010000506.1 GCA_903842845.1 uncultured Acidobacteriaceae bacterium
ACTCGTTTAATTGAGATTATTTTTTGGCTTTTCCTGTCTGCCCAGTCTGATGCTTCAGAACCTCGTCAATCATCTTCTGCACCTGGTCTTTGTTCTCGTAGTTGGGCGTCGTCGCCAGGAGCTTTTTCCAATCAGACAGTGCTCCATCCGCGTCCATCTTGCCCTGCCACTTCACCATGCCGCGATTGAAAAGCGTGTTGGGATTGTTGGGCACATAGCTAAGGGCTTTGTCGAATTCGGTGAGCGCGGTATCGGCATCGCCGGTATACCAATAAGCTGTGGCTAGATCGGTGCGCACACCCGCGTCTGCGGGCTTGATCTTCAGCGCCTGACCGTAATAGTTGATGGCCGACGAGTATTGCTTGGCATCGTAGTAGAGGTTGCCGATGCTGGTCAGCAACTCAGTGTTTTTTGGGTCGGCCTTCAACTTTGCGATGAGCGGCGCTGCCTGCGAGTCGGCCGCCGTTTGCAACTCAGCGTTGGGGTCGGGCTGCGGCACAGCCATGTTGCTCTGCTCGGCGGTATGCGGAGAGGCCACTTGTTGCGAAGTAGCACTGCGCAAAGATGTTGCCGGCTGCAAAACCCAGCCCAGTGCGATGCCAACCGCAAGGCATGCGGTCGAGAGCAGCAGGGCTTTATAAATGGTCCATTGCATGCCGGGCGCGGAGTTATTTTCCTTGGTCATTGGTTCCTCCTGGCGCACCCGGCTTCTGCGCGTTTTTCGCCTCCAACTCCTGGATCAGGTGCTCGACCTGCGCCTTGCGGTCAGGGGCAAGCTGCGGGTTGGTCTTGAGCAACTGCTTCCACGCCGCGATGGCGCCTTTTTCATCTTTTTGGCTGTTGAGCTTGATGGCGCCGATATTAAAGAGTGCGTTGGCGTTGTTCGGCTCCTGTGCAAGCACCTGGTTCAACTGGTCGATTGCGCTCTTAGTGTCACCACTTTCAAACAACGCTCCGGCATACTTGACGCGTACTGCCGTATTTTTCGGGTCGGCCTGTGCAGCTTTGCCGTAGTATTGCGCGGCCAGTTTGAATTGATGACCTGCATTGTAGGTTGCACCGATCTGCTCCAGCACCTTGCTGTTGTTCGGGTCGCTCTTGAGCTTGTTGATCAACGGGCTGGCCTGTGCATCGGCCATCTTGTGAATATCCTCGAGGCTGGGCTGCTTTTGAGTCATCGGCGCAGGCGCTGTTGCGGCTGGTTGCATCGGCGTGGCTGACTGCATCTGCATAACCGGCTGCGGCGCAGGCTCGGCATGGCCTGCATGCAGCACATAGCCGATGCCAAGGCCGATCAGCAGGCTTAAACCGGCCATGATGTAGGCCTGCGATGCGTCCAGTGCGCGGCCGGGAGAAAATCCTGCCAGTAAGGTATTCTTCATGCTCTTAGCTCCTCACGCTGGTACTGACCGGCGTGGCTTAATGCCCATGCTGTGAGTGATTCAAAAGACCGTTCTTCTCACTCTATATGGTTGAGAACAACGCCCTAGCACCCTACGTCACTCCGGGGTGTGACAAGTGGCACAATGACCATTGTTGCAGGGCGTCATGGAAATGCAAATGTGAAAACATCAAATATATCCGTTGCAGGACTGCATGAGGATGAACGAGACCGGCTGACCCACAGCGTATTGTTTGATAGCTTGATACCTGCTGTTGAGTGGATGAAGGGCAGTTTGACCCTCTCGTGCCGTAAAAGACTAATAGAAGCCTATATTTGACCTGTATGCAATGCATTGGTTCAAGCGCTCAGAGGAATCGAACTGTTCAAAGTGATGCGGGTCACGAAATTCAGCGCTAATTGTGACGTGCATCACTTTTCCTATGAAAGAGTTACGAGAAATTCGCATGGAACCGACAAGTCTGGGGCATAAAAGTTAAGAATCCCTCAGGAAAACTTGGAAAAAATTCTCAACGTCAGTACAACCCGATGGTAACTCAAAGAAATTACTAGTAGTTATCATCTGTGACCGGTGTCACCTCACGTGAACATGTGACAACGTTATCGTGCTGTTGTACTGAAAAAGGAACTGAATTGAAAAATTTGATCGAAACGGTCGGGTTTGCAGTTCAGAAAAAGCAGTACGAGTGTGCAATAGGAGGCTTTACTCACATGAGACGTTATTTCATTCTCGCATTGATGATTCTGGCTGCAGCGGTTGTCGCCTCAGCTCAGATCACCACGATCAGCAACGATGTTCTTGGTGCGCACCTTAACTACGGTCGCGGTTGCGCGGCTTGCCATGCTCCTCACAGCGGCGCATTCGGCAACGGCTTCACCGGCGATTCCACAAGCGGCAACGTTGCTCTCTGGGGTCAGGATGTCAGCGCCCTTAAGGGATACGGCGCAGTTTTAACAACCGGCCAGGACGACCGTGGCGGCACATACGTTGAGCCGCTTCCCTCGTCGTTTGCCACCAACACCCCCGACGTGGGCGGTTTGATGACCTGCCTTAGCTGCCATGACGGCAACTATGCAACAGGTGGCCATATGTTGAACCAAGTCTATGAGAGCCTGCCTGCAACCTATGGCACAACCAAGGTTCCGACACTGCTTGGCAATGACGGCACGACCAAGGGCAACTACCTCAACGACCACCCGGTGGGCCTCACTGCGGCATTCAGCTGCAACACGCCTCCGACGGGTCAGAACTATGGTGGCGAGTCAGGCTACAACTGGGATTGCGGTGTTGCAGTTTCAGGCACCGGCACAGTCACAGTTACCGCCGGCCCGAACATGGCCAACTTCGTTAACAACTATGGCTTCTTCGTTCGCCTTAGCGGTTACAACGGACTTG
>CAIMNN010000507.1 GCA_903842845.1 uncultured Acidobacteriaceae bacterium
AAGGTTGGGCATCGACAATTTCCGCGCTGACTTGCTGATTTGCGCGAAGCGCAAGCTGACTTGCTAAAGAATCAACCCTTAAAATGCTGAACAACCATAAATATTGAGTGTGAGCAAACGTTCAACTCAGAGAACTGATCTCTGATCTCTGTTCTCTACTTCCCCGCCATCGCACTAATCATCGACTCAAAAATCTTCCATCCATCCGCCGAGCCCAGCAACGCTTCGCTCGACCTGTCCGGATGCGGCATCATCCCCAGCACATTCCGCTTCTCATTCAGCACGCCGGCAATGTTGCTCAACGACCCATTCGGATTCGCCTCCGCCGTTATCTCGCCTGCCGCCGTTGAGTACCGAAACGCCACCCGCTCCTCGCCTTCAAGCCGCTTCAACTCCTCGGCCGTGCAGTAGTAATTTCCCTCGGCGTGGCCAATCGGAATCTTCAACACTTCGCCCGGCTTCAACAAATTTGTAAACGCACTGGCCGTTGTCTCGGTGCGCAGGTGCACCTGCTTGCAGATGTACTTCAACCCGGCATTGCGCATCAGCGCGCCTGGCAGCAATCCCGCTTCCGCCAAGATCTGAAATCCATTGCAGATGCCCAGTACCAGTCCGCCGCCGTCAGCAAATTTTTTGACCGACTGCATCACCGGCGAAAACCGCGCAATCGCGCCCGTCCGCAAATAATCGCCATAGGCAAAGCCACCCGGCACCAGCACCGCGTCCACGCCCTTCAAATCTTCGCTATCGTGCCACAGGTAGGTCACAGGTTGGTGCGCAATCTCGGCGATCACGTTGTACGTATCGTGGTCGCAGTTCGAGCCAGGAAAGATAATCACGCCAAATTTCATATTTCAAGATTATCAGTTGCCCCAAAAGAAATGGGCTCAGATTTCTCTGAGCCCATCATCCAAATATTAATTTAAAGGTTAGTAGTTGACCTTCAACTCCATCCCACTCCCATCATCCGCCACAACCGCACGCGTCCGGTGATGCTCGCTGTCAAAGCTCGTCTGCAGCGCGCCCTTGGCCGTCTGTGCCGACTTCGCCTCCCCCATCGCTCCGTAGATCTCAACCGCAAACTCGCTCCACCACGGAGCAAACTTGCCCTCGCGCGGGCTCACTTTCACCGTCACTCCATCGGCACCCACACTGCACGTGAAACTCACCCGCAGATACTCACCTTTTTGGAACGCGAAGCTCACGCCATCGTCGAGATACAAACTTCCGCTGCACTCGCCACCGGCCTTCACTGGCGGATACACCCGCAGCGTCAACGGCCCAACCGGTTTCTCCATCGTGCTCTGGATCAGCGGCTGCTCAGGCACAATCGAACCCGCCTTCACATACACCGGCAGCACATCAGGATTAGGCGTAATCTTCACCTCTTCCTGCTTCACGATCGTGTTATCTATCGCCTTCCGTCCGCCGCTCGCACCAACCGTCGCACCCGTCCAGTAGTCGTACCAACCAACACTCGGCAACGCCACTGCGTAAGTGTCCGGCGTGTCTGGATACGGACTGTCCGCAATCAGCAGCTTGTCGCCCAACATAAAACTGTTGCTGTCTGTCCCATCCAGTGGCCCGCCATCCGCCGCTCCGCGCGGAAACTCCAGGAACAGCGGCCGCATCATCGGCAATCCTGTCCGGCTCATCTCCTCGGCCACCGTGTAGATGTACGGCAACAACCTGTAACGCTCCTCAATCGCCTCACGCCGCAGCGCAACATCATGCTGCGTCCCGTTCTCCCACGGCTCCTGTTGAAACGTATCGTTCGCCGAGTGGTCGCGGTCTATCGGATGGAACGCCGCTACTTGCAACCAGCGCGTCAACAGCGCCGGCTGCGGCGACCGCGCAAAACCGCCCACATCCGCGCCAGTCATCGCAAATCCGCTCAGGCCCAGGTTAATCAGTTGCGGCGTCGTCTGCCGCAAATGGTTCCATGTCGCCGAGTTGTCCCCCGACCACGTTGCCGCATACCGCTGCCCGCCCGCATAGCTCGCACGCGTCAACACAAACGGCCGCGTATCCGGCGAAATCTTCAGCAGCCCTTCATACGTTCCGCGGCTGTTCTCCATGCCGTAGACATTGTGAATCTCCAACTGGTTCGCAACGCGCTTCGCAAACCCCGGCTCGTTAATGCGGTGCTGCACATCATCCGGCATCGTCTTCGACGCAACTTCGAATATCGCCGGCTCGTTCATATCGTTCCAAAAGCCTGCAATCCCGCGGCTCACAAAATCCTTGTACAGCGTTCCCCACCAATCGCGCGCGCTCTTGTCGGTGAAATCAGGGAACACCGCCTTGCCAGGCCACACCACGCCAACATACGTCGATCCATCCGCATTCTTGATAAAGTGGTCGCCCGCCGCACCCTCGTCATACGGCTTGTAGCCCGCGTTCGGCAAATACGCCAGGTGCAAATCCGTTATCAGAACCGTGCGAATATTCTGCGCCTTCAGATCGCTGATTAATTGGTCAAAATGCGGAAACCGCTCCGCGTCCACAGTAAACGGGCGGTTATGCACCTGGTAGTCGATGTCAAAGTACATCACGTCCACCGGAATCCGTTCTGCGCGCAACCGGCTCGCAATCCTGCGCGCCTCAGCCTCGGGATAGTAGCTGTACCGCGACTGCTGAAATCCCAGCGACCACATCGGCGGCAGCGGCGTCTTGCCCGTCAGCCATGCCCACGTCTCCACAACCTGCTTTGGCTCCGGCCCCAGGAAAACGTAATAATCCAGCGCACCGCCCACCGACCCAAACGAATACCCGTCGCGATACTCCTTGTTGAAGTCAAAGCTCGCGCGCCACGTATTGTCCAAAAACACACCCGCACTCACGCCCTTATTGAACGTAATGAAGAAGGGAATTGACTTGTAGATCGGGTCCGTCGTCTCCTGCCATCCAAACGCATCCGTGTTCCAATCGCTGAACGCCTCATTGCGACGGTCCAGCGGCCCCGGCTTGTCGCCGAGCCCGAAGTAGTGCTCATCTGGCGGAGAAGTTTTATACGCGCGGAACTCGCCCGCGTGGAACTCAACCGGACGCCCCGGCAAATCTGCCGATATCACATGCCCGTCCAGATCCGTTATCGTCATCTCCAGCGGATTGCGCTTGATCGTCACGCGCAGCTTCGCCGTCGTAAACCCGACCGCGTCCTCGCTGTTCGCAGCCTTCACTGCAACCTGTGACTTGCGCGCCTCGTCCAGCACCGCCCAGCTCGCATCCTCACCCAACTCACTTGTCGCGCTGATACGCACCCGCAGCACATCCTCGCGCAGAGCCGTAACCACAAGCGTCGCCTCGCCCGAACGCACTTCAATTCCATTCGGCAGCGCTTTGCTTGCGGTTACATGGTCCAGCCGCGCAAAGCCATTCTTCTCAGCGGCCTTTGCGCTTGTTGTTAGTGTGATTGCGGCGAAGATCAGAAACGCAAAAATAACAAAACGTTTGTACACAGCGCACCTCTTCAGGTTTTACCTGTTCCTCAAGAGGATAATTGCTCCAGATTGCGCCTGCAAAGTGCTTTGCCTTTCAAATAAGGTGCCGCTCTCTTTGAACTATTTGCTGCTAGCCGGCTTTCTTCCGCTCCACACGCATCATGATCGAGTGACCGCCGTGCTGTGTACTGCGCACAATGTATGGTGTCATCACGATCACCAGCCTCGTCAGAGTCATTGCATTATCCACGCTGCTTACATCGTTCAATCCGGGAATGTCGGTCAGGCCGGGTGCGCCGCTTATCGCCTTGCTTTCATGCTTGTCCACATTGCTTACCAGAACCGCCGCTTCACCCTTCTTCAGCGTCACTATGCCTGTGAACGAACGGTTGTTCAGCACTGGAACACTATTTACTGACTGCCCGGAGAGCGAGGTCAATTTCAGGTCCAGCGTCAGCGCCACATCCTCGTCACGCGTTATCTCAGGCGTGGCTGTCAACGTCAGGCCGATATCCTGGTACTCGATCATCGGAACCGTCGACAAGCCACTCAGCGCGCTCGAGGCAAGTGACGATAGGCTGCTGGATACGCCCGGCAGGTTCACTCCTGGCAAACCTGAAGTTTTCCCGCTCAGCGCACTTGAGTAAGACGATGTCGTTATCGGATACCGCACACCCGTTTTGATCGTCCCTTTCTCATCATGCGCCAGTCGCAGTTGGATCGAGTCGAGCGCCTTCGTCTCGGAGGAATTGATATTGAGATTGACCGTCGTATTCATCGGCGTGATTCCGGTTATCGACGAACCTCCGCCAAAAAATCCACCGCCACCGGAAAGTATCGACGTCAAAATTGGATTATTCACCTGCCCGGATGCGTATAAAAGCCCCAGAATTCCCCAGATATCGCCCGCCTTCACCAGCCCGGCTGCGATGAGCTTATTCACAAGGTCCTGATTCTGACTGATGATCTGGTCCGCTTCAATGCCCACAGGGAAAACGCTCATCTGTTGCGGAAGCTTCGCGCCGGTGGTCCGCCCTTTTGAGAAAGCAAGTTGGTACATCTTCACGTCCAGCACCACTTGGCTCTTCCCGTCCAGCAGTTGTGCCAGCGTCGCGTTGAACGCGTCCAGTGTCGCAGGCAGCGCGCGTATCGTCAGCGTTCCTGCTGTCGCATCCAGCGTCGCGTGGTCCAGGTTGAAGATCGTCTTCGCCAGCGTCTGCACTTCCGTGCGGTCCTTCTCGTTGAGCCCCGGCAGATAGATCGTCTCCAGTTCCATCCGCTCGTACTGCTGCCGCAGGTTCGGCGTGTCACGGGCAACTATCACTCTGTGAGAGTCTATCGGCGTATAGAAGCTCAGCGTCACCATGCTCAACAGTCTGGTCGCCGTATTAAAATCCACGTCGTCCACGTCAAAGTGAACAGGCTGTGCGCGCACCGAATCATCGATGACCACTTCGATTCCGTATGCCTTGAACACCTCAATAGTGAGCTGCCGCGTGTTCTTGTATAAGTGGAAGCTGTGCAGCTCCTTGTTCGGCGTTATCTCCAGCGGCGGGCCAATGCGGTTCGCATCGTCCATATAGAACGGCTTCTTCAGCCCGCGTAGTTCATCGCCTGCCAGCTCGTCCACATGCTGCGCCACCATCACGTTCTTCGGGTCCAGTTCGAGCGCACGCGCAAGGCTCTCGCGTGCAGCGCTTTCATCGCCGCGCGTCCGGCTTGCCGCTGCTTTCTGCACATATGCCGTCACCGCGTGGCTCTTGGCAAGCGCCGCCGCGGCCGCATAATTCGCATTCGTCGGGTCGAGTGTTGCCGCACGTTCGTCCAGCGCCTCGGCCTCCTCAAATTGTGAGGCCTCGTACAACTTCGCCGCGCGCACAAACAACTTCACCGCTTCGCGCTTCTCGCGGGCGCTGGGCTGGCGCACTGGCGCAGCCTGCACCTGATTATTCTTGCTCTTGTCCTGGACCTTCGTCGTCGGCACAGCTCCCGGGCTGCTTATCTGCTCAGACGTTGACGTAGCCTGCGCGCGCGCACTCAAAGCCCCCGCACACAACAGCGCAGCCACCAGGGCGCTCAGCAAAATTTTGATTGGGTTTCTTCTTACTCGATTGGGCTTCGTCGCTCCGCAGCATGGAGCCTCTGCCCGGCTGCTGCTCATGAGGCCCTCCGTCGGGCCTGATTCGCATTCTCCAGCAAGGCTTCCTCGCACTGTACCGACTTGCGGATGCTCGCTTTGTACTGCGACTCCACCAGCGAGTCCTCCGCGCACACCTCGATCGCTCCCTCTTTCCGCACGGTAAGCGGGGCATCCCAGCTGTAGGAGGGATGGGCGTGTATGCCCATCTCAGAGATGTGGGTCAGTTCTTCCATTGCCTTCGGTTTCTTATCGGTAGTTTTCACGTACGCTGCTGATGACAGGACGCACGCTGCGCACCGGACGCTTGACCCCTGCGCGAACCTCGGACAGTTCGAGCCCAAGCTCGTTCATCGTGCGGCTCAGCGTATTGCGATGGATGCCCATCTCCACGGCAGCCTTGCACTGGTTGCCACGGTTGGCCAGCAGGATCTCCCGAAGGTACTGGCGCTTGAAGGCGCGGACAGCTTCTTCATAAGGAATAGTGGAGCTATGCATCTGCTTGACAAGGATCTCGAGTTCACGCTTCACGGGGTGCTGGCCTTTCAGAAAAACAAAATTGCTTCACCGCGGAATGACATCTCTGGGGAGTTCTCAGTGGCTCAGGAAAAATAAACCTCTCCGGCTCCCACTGTCAATCCACTTGACCAGCTTTTCTGGCCACGGTGCGAGTTTTAATTATACCTTCGGTTCAATCCAATTGGGAGTGTTCTCTTCTAACTTTTTCAAGCCCGCTCGTATCGATTCTGCGAGCGTATCCGGGCTCACATGCGTCACCCCGCGACACGCCGTCAGGAACGGCGATGCATATTTAGATTCCTTTAATCCATAAGGCTCCGGTGCAAACGCCAGCAACAACAATATCCCCAGCGTAACCAGCAACGTGCCCTGCACAAATCCAAACACTCCGCCCGCCAGGTGGTCCAGCCAACCGATGCCCAGCCACTTGAAACCCTTCTTGAAGATACGTCCGATAATTCCCGCCGCCACCATCACCAGTATCGCTATCGCCAAAAATCCCAGCGTGTTGCTCATCGCCTGCTCGTGAACCAACGGCTCTATCAACTTCGCCGCAACCTTGTAATACCACGTCGCCAGCATCAGACCCACTATCAGTCCCGCCAGAGCGCTCGCTGCGCGGAAAAACCCCTGCGCCAAACCGGATATCACCGCCCCGGCCATCACCACCACGATCGCCCAATCCAACCAGTTCATTCCGGCAATGCTCATTTGTTCCTCACAGCTTCGGCTCGTGTCCCGTCAATCTTCTAAACGCTTCAACATACTTCGCCAGCGTCTGCTTCACCACATCCTCAGGCAGGCTAGGCGCAGGCGCCTGCTTGTTCCACTTGATCGACTCAAGATAATCGCGCACATATTGCTTGTCAAAGCTCGGCTGCGCACCGCCCGGCTTCCACTGCGCACCCTCCCAGAACCGCGACGAATCCGGCGTCAACACCTCGTCCGCCAACACAATATGAGCCTCATGCTGCGGGTCGCCAATAACTCCAAACTCAAACTTCGTATCCGCAAGTATCAGCCCCTTGCTCTCCGCATGCGCCGCCGCCTTCTTATAGATTGCCAGCGTCAACCGCTTCAGCTCACTCGCCATCGGGCTCCCGATCAGCTCCGACAGCCTCTCAAACGAAATATTTTCGTCATGCTCCCCATCCTGGCTCTTCGTCGCAGGCGTAAACAACGGCTCTGGTAATCGCGACCCATCCAGCAACCCCTCCGGCAACCCAATTCCGCACACCGTCCGGTTCGCCTGGTACTCCTTCCATCCCGAACCCGCCAGATATCCGCGCGCAACGCACTCAGCAGGGAACATCCGCGCTCGCTTCACCAGCATCGAGCGCCCCTCAAGTTGCTCCGCATACTGCCGCAGCTGCGCGGGATACTCGCTAACCTCTGCCGTTATCAGATGGTTCGGCACCACATCCTTCAGCAGCTCAAACCAGAACAGCGATATCTGCGTCAGTATCTTTCCCTTGCCAGGTATCCCCGTCCCCAGCACATGGTCAAACGCCGAGATGCGGTCCGACGCCACCAACAGCAGCGCATCACCAACCGCATAAAGGTCGCGCACCTTCCCGCGACCTATCAACTCCACTCCACCAATCTCGCTCTGCAATAACGCATCACTCATCGCAACGCCTCCAAACTCTTCGCTGACAAAATGCCGCCCACTCCACAACAAGTCCTATTGACTAGACGCTAAACGCTCGTTGACTCCCTGACCCCTGACTCCTGTTTCTGACCCCTGTCTTTCCTATTTTCTCCCTTCCCCTCACCCCTCTCTGTGGATTGTTCACCCATAACCCACTGAGCACCAACCCC
>CAIMNN010000508.1 GCA_903842845.1 uncultured Acidobacteriaceae bacterium
AGACGGACCGTGGGCACCCGGCGAAGACTAAGCCAGTATTTACTAACCTTTAAACTTACAAGCAAGTCATACTCTTGGTGCACTTGCGAGCCGGGAAAGAGTTTACAGTGGCAAATGGAATCAATTAACGTTGAGTTGCGCGGCTTAAGACATTTTAGAAGGCGGTTTTGATGTATCTTTCCAGTGCGTTTCTCTTTCTGCTTCAGCAAGATAACGGGCCGATAATGCCGGAACAGGGCAATGCCTTCGCAGACATGGTCTCGAAGAGCGGCTTTGTGGCGTTCACGGTGTTGCTGGTGCTGCTGGCTGCGAGTTTGTACTCGTGGACCATCATTCTGGGCAAGATAGCGGTCTTCCGCAAGGCGACGAACCAGAGCCGGCAGTTTGTGCGCGCGTTCCATAAGGCCAACCGGTTGCAGGAGATAGCTGCGCTGACGGCGGAATTCAGCTTCAGTCCGCTGGCGCAGGTGTTTTCTGCGGTCTATGAGAATTACAAGCGGCAGACGGGTGGCTCGGGGCCGCCGAGGAACTTCAAGCCGCTGGAGCGCTCAGCTCAGACGGCTGCGAGCGAAGCGTTGACAATGCTGGAACGGCGCATGACGTGGCTGGCTACGATTGCCGCCAGCTCGCCGTTTATCGGGTTGTTTGGAACGGTCATCGGCGTCGTCGACGCCTTCCACGGCCTCGGCAGCGCGGGCACGGCAACATTGCGCGCGGTAGCACCGGGCATCAGCGAAGCGCTCATCACCACGGCGGGTGGATTGTTTGTGGCGATTCCGGCACTGGTGGCTTACAACCAGTTTGCGGCGAGGCTGCGGATTATCGCTTCGGCTATCGACGATTTCTCGCGTGAGCTGTTGAACTCGCTTGAGGAGATTCCGGCGAAGCAGGCGGGGGCGACGCAACAGTTTCAGCCGAGCCAGGCCGCGGGTTCAATTCACCGCTTTCAATCCGATCTGCAGGAGAGCTGAGCCGTGGCCTTTACGACCAGAGACGGACGGACACAGAGCTCGATGGCGGAGATCAACATCACTCCACTTGTGGATGTGGTGCTGGTGCTGCTGGTCATCTTCATGATCACTGCGCCGGTGCTCCAATCGGGCATTGAAGTGGATGTGCCGAAGACGAAGACGGTGAAGGAGATCAGCGAGCAACGCATTGTGCTGACCATCGACAAGAACCAGCAGGTGTACCTGGGCGAGAAGCTGGTGAATGTGCACGATATTCCGCGGTTGCTGGGCAAGCAGACGGCTGAGACTCGCAAGGTTATCTACTTGCGCGCGGACCAGCGGGTGCCGTTTGGAGCCTTTGCCTCGGTCATGGACGCGGTGAAGCAGGCGGGGATAACGAACATCTCGATTGTGACGCAGCCGATTGGGAATAAGTAGGGCTTAGGGCCTAGGGCCTCGCCAGTACGGTGTCGAGGAGAACGAGAATCAACGGGAATTAGGAACTCAGAACTAGGAATTGAGAACTGAGAACTGCACTTATGGCTGAACTGCTGCTACATGCCGACAAGTTGGAGAAGGAGCTGACCGCGGACACGCTTGCGATTCCGGCAACCGGCTCGATGATCCTGCATGGGGCAGTGGTGGGGGGCGTGCTGCTCTACGCGCTGCTGACGGGGTTGATGCATCACACAATGTGGGGAGATGTGGAGCCGGGTTCCGCGGTGCAGGCGAATCTGGTTTCAAGCACCTTGCCGCTGCCATCGGACCAGCCATTGAACGACAATGTGCTGCCGACGGATAATCCTTCAACCGCGCCCGCGCCGCCGGAAAAGAAGACAACCGAGGAAGTGGACAAGTCGGCGATACCGATAGCGGACAAGGTGAAGCAGGAGCAGCAGACGCCGCAGCAGAAACAACAGCAGCCGCCGCCAAAGGACGAAACCAAGGCTGCGTTCGGGCAGCAGAACGGCTCGGCAATTGCGCGGTCCACCGAGGTAGTCCGCGGGCCTCTCAAGCTCAGCAGCGCTGATTTTGCCAATAAGTTCGGCTGGTATGCCGATGGCATCAGCCGCAAGATGAGCCAAAACACTTACCGGAACGAGATAGACAGCAGTACCAAGCCGGGGACGGTCGCAGAAATTCATTTCCGGCTGAATCGGGACGGTGTACCATCAGATTTCAAGCTGGTTGCGGCCAGTCCCAGCCAGACTTTGAACACGGCATGCATGCGCGCTGCACAAAGAATCGACACCTTTGGCAGGCTGCCGGAGGATTCACACGACCAGTACATCGATGTAACATATGACTGCAAGTACTAACCGCAGTCAGTAACATTGTCATTCCAAACTAGTCAGGGTGGGCCTGACACAAGTTCGACAATTCAACAGGAAGGTTGCCGAGTTCATGAACGTTCATCACAGCCTCACGAAGATATTTACGCTCTCATCTTTTGCCTTATTTGTGTGTCTGCTGGTTCCCCAGTTGCGCGCACAGGACGAGGTGCATGCCATGGGCGGCACCAACGCCGACCGTGTGCGCATAGCCGCGGCCAGCTTCAAGGCGATGAACAGCGACGCGCAGACAACGGCGCTCAAGGCGACCTTTGATTCGACCTTTTACAACGACCTTTCAGTCGCGGGCATCTTCGACATGGTTTCGCGCAGCATGACGCCGCAGGAGTCTCCGGGCAATCCGACGGAGATCAAAGTGGCAACTTGGTCTGCCGCGCCTGCGAGTGCCGCGATGGTGGCCTTTGGCAACATCGGCGTGACGGGCGGCAAGCTGACGGTGAATGGCTGGCTCTTTGACACGCGCAATGACGCGAATCCTCAGGTGGTGAACAAAACCTACAACGAGGCGGCGAGTCAGGACGCGGTGCGCAAGGTTGCCCACCAGTTTGCCGACGAGATCATCTACCGTTTGGGCGGCGGCATCAATGGCGTGGCCGAGACGAAGATCTACTTTGTGGGCTCGCGTACCGGCGCCAAGGAAATATGGGCGATGGATTATGACGGCCAGAACGCGCACCAGATAACCAACCTGGGCACAGTTTCGCTTTCGCCGCGTATTTCGCCGGACAACAACGAGCTCGCATTTGCCTCGCTCAGCAAGCAGGGCTGGGCGATACGCATTTTCTCGTTCGAGCTGAACCGTTACTTGAGCTTCCCAACCGGAACCAACGGCAGCAGCAACCTGACGCCGGCCTGGTCGGCAGACAACAAGTCGCTGGCCTTCTCTTCCTCGCGCTCGGGCGACCCGGAGATATGGGTTTCTGACTCGAATGGCGGCAAGGCGGAGCGGCTGACAAACATCAAGGGACCGGATGTTGCGCCAACGTGGAACCCGCGCAGCAACTCGCAACTTGCGTGGGTGAGCGGACGCACGGGACTGCCGCAGATCTACGTCATGGACGCGGACGGCACCAACGTGCAGCGCATGACCGATGGCGGATATGCCATCAGCCCGTCCTGGTCGCCCAATGGATTGTTCCTGACCTTCAGTTGGAATCGCAAGTACGGTCCCGGCGCACCGGGCGGGCAGGATATTTACGTGATGGACATTGCCACCAAGAAGTGGATACAGCTGACACACGGTTCGGGTAGCAATGACTTCCCCAGTTGGGCTCCGGATGGACGGCACATTGTTTTTGAACGCAGCCTGGATGGAAAGGCTGATATCTGGTCCATGCTTGCCGATGGAACAGACCAGAGACAGCTTACCCATGACGGCCACAGCTTTATGCCGAACTGGAGCTGGAAGTAACCTCAGGAGAATTGGCCGCATGATGCGAGGCACAGGAGCGCATAGCGGCATTGGCAACATGTGAAACAGGTCACATCCAAACGAGAAAGAAGAATGAAACCATGATGAATTGGAGTGAGACAATGAGTTGCATGATGCGAGGTCGGAGGCAGATTCTCGGAGCGGTGTTGGTGGCATCGCTGGCTGTTGCAACCGGCCTGATCTCGGGTTGCGACAAAGAAGCGCCGAAGCCCGCGCAAAACAGCATGGCTCCGGGCGTTGATACAACCGCGCCGACTGCGACCATCTCTGCGACCCCAGGGCAGATAGCGCCCGGCGACCTGGTTACGATCGAGTGGACAACGACGGCAGCGGACCGCATCAACATCAGCGGAATCGGCTCAGTGCCGGTATCGGGAACGCGGACGGTTTCGCCGATGCAGACGACGACCTACAGACTGGTAGCCAAGGGCTCGGGTGGCCGCGCTGAAGCTGCAACGGTTGTGACGGTCATCAAGGGAGCAACAAAGAGCACGGGCAACACGCCGCCTGTGGTTGAGGCTCCGCCGAAGCCGTTGACGCCTGAGCAGGAGTTTACTGCGAACGTGCAGGACATCTTCTTTGACTACGACAGCTATGACGTGCGCACCGAGACGCAACCTGCGCTTTCAAAGGCGGCATCGTATCTGGTGAGCCATCCAAATCTGAACGTGGTTGTGAGCGGATACTGCGACGAACGCGGGTCGAACGAGTACAACGTTGCGCTGGGTGAAGACCGCGCCGACTCGGTGAAGGACGCGCTGGTGAACGCGGGCATAGCGGCCAGCCGCATCCGCGTGGTGAGCTACGGCAAGGAACAGCCGTTCTGCTCGGACCAGACCGAGGAGTGCTGGCAGCAGAACCGCCGGGCGACGATCAAGCTGGACAATAATGAGCAGCAGTAACGAAAACGTTTAATTACGATCTCCCCGGTTGAGGTTCTCAGCCGGGGATTTTTGCATGTGGCGGGAAAGCAGAAAAAATGAGCGGGAGGCGGGGCGGTTTGACCGGTTCAATCGTCCAACCATTAGAATCAGATGAGGGAAGATTTTTGAAAAAGGTGACATTGATCATGATGAATCGCGGATTTCGAGCGGGCGTGTTGGCGTTGGTATTGACGGTTAGCCTGGTTGCGGCGCGGCCGGCGCATGCGACGTCGAAGGAAATCATCGAGTTGCAAACGCAGGTGCAGCAGTTGATGGACATGGTGCAGCGGCTGCAATCGACGATGGACACCAAGTATGGAGTGCTTCAACACCTGGTTGAGCAGGCGGCGGACAACACGAACCAGTTGAATGCATCGTTCAGCGCGCTGCAACTGAAGATCACGTCGCAGAATGAAGCGCTGACGGGCAAGCTGGACACAGCTTCGGGTCAGACGCAGAGCGTGAACGACTCGCTCGATGAGCTCAAGTCGCGTCTTGAAAAGCTCGACAAGCAGCTCCAGGAAGTGAAGGGGCAGTTGCAGTCGATGCAGACGCAGATAAATGCGGCTCAGCCGACAACTGGAACGGCGACGCCGGGGGGACAGCCCGCGGCGGGGACGACGGGACCGGCAGCCACGGCGCAGCCGGTGAATTCAGGACCGCCGATAGAAGACACATATCAATCCGGACTGCGTGATTACAACGCGGCTCACTATTCGCTTGCGGAGAGCGAGTTCAACGACGTGATAACGAACGCGCCGCAGAACGCTCTGGCCGGCAGCGCGGAGTTTTACCTGGGCGAGATCGGTTACCGCGAAAAGAACTACGAAAGCGCAATCAAACATTACAACACGCTGCTGGAAAAGTTTGACGGCAACAATAATTCCGCGGCGGCGCAGTTGCACAAAAGCTACGCGCTGATAGCTCTGAAGAAGCGCGAAGCGGCAATCCATGAGCTGCACTCGCTCATCGAGCGCCACCCGCAAACCCCCGAGGCCGACCAGGCGAAGAACAAGCTGGCGGCGCTCGAGGCGGGAAGATAGAAGAACAGCGTCTAGGGTCTAGCCAGTAGGGTGATGGGAAGAGCGCGAGTCGATGTATAAATTCGGTGAAGAAGCAAAGAAAAAGCCCCGCATAACGCGGG
>CAIMNN010000509.1 GCA_903842845.1 uncultured Acidobacteriaceae bacterium
AACCGCAGATCCTTCGACTTCATTCGGCGCATATGCGCCGAACTTCGCTCAGGATGACAAAATAGTGTGATTAATCAAATATCAGATATCCCACCCTTCGCTACGCGAAGGATGGGGCACCCGCGTAGCGTAAGGCTTGCAAGATGTCTTCGCGCTCCAAGTAGGGATACTCAACCAGAAGATCGTCGATTGAAGTTCCTACGCCAATCTGGCCAACGATCATGCCTACGGTGACGCGCATGCCACGTATACAGGGCTTGCCGCCCATTTTGTCCGGGCTTTGAGTGATGCGATCGAAATCCGGCATGAGTCCTCCGTGATTACTCGTTGCGGTCTTTGGTTACGCCCAGTTCGGTGTCTTGCTTGGCGAGTTTGACGCGGGCAGTGTCGAGCTTGTGTTGGACCTTGGCTACGTCGGCTGGGTCGACATCGGCTTGGGGGGAGCGAGCGTACTCCTTGAGTGCGCGTTCCCACTGTGCAGCGGCGAGTCGGATGCGGCCGGTCTTCTCGTAGAGGTCGCCGAGGTGGTCGTTGACGGTGGGGTCAGTGGGCGAGCGGTCGACGGCTTTTTTGAGGAACTCTTCTGCGAGCTCGTTCTGGCCCATTTTGAAGTAGGTCCAGCCGAGCGAGTCAAGATAAGCGCCGTTCATGGGGTCGAGGTCGACGGCCTTGCGGACCATCTTTAGAGCCTCAGGGAGGCGCAGGCTTTTATCTGCGAGCATGAAGCCGAGGTAGTTGAGGGTGGCGACGTTTGTGGGGTCGAGCTCGAGGACCTGGCGGAAGAACTGCTCGGCGGGTTCAAGCTTTTTTTGACGCTCGGCCCAGACGCCGCGATAGAAGTAGAGAATGATGCGGTCGTCTTTTTTCTTGGTCATGGTCTCGGCTTTGTCGAGGGCCTTTTCGGCGTCCTTCCAGCGATGGAGGCGGACGTAGACCTGTCCGAGTCCGAGCCAGACGATGCGATCGTTGTCGGAGTTGTCGAGGCCTGAGCGGGCAGCGGCGACAGCTTCGTCATCCTTGCCGAGACCGATGAGCGCGTCGGCGAGTGAGAGCTTGAGCTCGCGGTCCTTGGGGTCAGCGGCGACGGCTTTGCGGGCGATGTCAGCGGCTTTGTCGTATTGCCTGGCGTCTGTGTAGACCTCTATCTCAGCGCGGTAGCCGTTGGTTGCGGATTCTCCGCCGAGCTCGATGAGCTTTTGATAGGTTTCGATGGCTTTGTCGACGCGATTTTGTTCGTGATATACGGCGCCGAGACGCTCAAGGAAGATGCCGCGGTTGTTGCGCTCTTCGGTGGTGTAAGCGCCGTTGGCGTGGCTGGTTTTTGCGACCATTGCTTCGAAGACCTTGGCGGATTCATCGGTCTTGCCGACGACATCGAGAAGGAGGCCTTCGTTGTATCCGGCTTCGAGGGAGTCGGGGTCGATCTTGCGCGCGCGGCGGATGATGTCGAGGGCGTCCTGATATTTGCCCTGACGGCGAAGAATCTCGCTCATCTTGACGAGCGAGGTTGAGTCTTCGGGGTCGGCGTCGGAGATGGCTTTATATGCCTTGAGTGCGGAGGGGAGGTCTTCGGAGGTCATCTCGGCTTGTGCGAGAGAGCGAAGGCCGTCGAGGTTTTCGGGGTCGAGCCTGGTGCCGCGCTGATAGGCGGCGATGGCTTCCTTGTTCTGCTTTGACTGCTCGTAGAGCGTTCCGAGTACGAACTCCATGCGGGCGGTGCGGTTGGACTCGGGGACGGACTGGATGAGATCGATGGCCTGCTTGGAGTTGTTGCTTTCAGCGTAGAGGCGGGCGAGATTGAGGACGACCTCTTCGGATTGAGGCTCGAGGTCCTTTGCGATCTTGAACTCGGCTTCGGCTTTTGAGGAGTCCTGCTTGAGGGTGTAAAGCTGGCCGAGGACCATGTGGTCCTGCACGCTCTTGGGGTCGAGGGCGAGGATGGTTTTGTACTCGGTGATGGCGAGGTCGAGTGTTTGGTCACCGGGGCTGGGGCCGGAGGCTGCGCCGGAGTTGCCCTGCGCGTTGCCGATGGAGCGAAGATAGATCTGGCCGAGGAGCTTGTGGGCTTCGAGGCTCTTAGGGAATCGCTTTGCGGCATCTTTGGCTGTGGAGATGGCCTCGTTGATGCGGCCGGCGCGGAAGTAGAACATGGCGAGGGCGTTGATGATCTCAGCGGAGTTGGGGTCGGCGTCGAGGGCGAGCTTGTACTCCTCAATGGCGCGGGTGACGAACTGCTGGCGACCGGTTTCTTCGGCCTTCTGTTCATAATTGTGCGCGAGCGCCATGTGGTAGTAGGCCTGTGAGCGGTCCGTTGTGGCAGGCGCGGGGGCGGATGCGGGAGCAGTTGCGCTTTGTGCGGGCGCGGGTGCGGCTTTGGATTGGGCGGAGGCGGAGAAGGCGGCAAGAAAGAGAGCCGCTGCGGGGAAGAGAAGCCGGAAGGTCATATTCCTCATAGATATCCTGTTCTGAGAGAGGGCGGGTGGGTCGCCCGAGATCTGCCTGTCGATAGCCGTTTTGGTGCAGGCATTTGTGGTTACTGCTATAAAGACGATTTTACGCGTATTTTGTTTAGTTTGGGGCGGGAAAGTGGGCAAGAGCCCACTAGAAGGTCATAAGAGCTTCAAGATGCTTGCGAGGTCACGGCCGCCATACAGAATGCGGTGGATGTGCACATCCTTTGCATGAACTTGAAAGATTATGACAACTCGACGTTCAAAACCAACAGTCCGTACATTCTTGATACGGCCCGGGACGCGAGTTCCGCGCTCTGGAAATGTTTTAAAAGTGGTTCAGAATTGTTCTATCCGATTGAGATATTTTTCGGCTTTTTCTGCTCCGGCTTGCGATTCAATATAGGTAAATAGATTATCCAAATCCTGATAGGCACTGGATGTAAGGATGACCCTGTAATTCTTCACAAGCTCACTCAGTCAACATGCAGCCCATGCTTTAGGCGGAGTTTGCGGAACGCTTCATCCATGGGAATGGGAGGTGTGGGGTCGGCGAGTGATTCCTCGACCATTTTCATGATCCATTCGTTGACTTCGGATTCATCTCGCACGAGGGCGATGAGACCGGCGCGAATGACTTCATCGGCTGAGGCGTAACGACCCGATTTCACGCGCTCTTCGACTGCTGCTTGCATAGAGCCCAGGTCGACTTGAATGGTTTTTTGAGTTGCAGCCACGGGTGAACTCCTTAAAAAAGAGTGTACTCCGAAACTAGCTGCGCAGCACAGCCGGGTTTAGTGGCGGAAGTGGCGCATTCCTGTGAAGACCATGGCGATGCCGAGCTTGTCAGCGGCGGCGATGACCTCGGAATCTTTTACTGAGCCGCCGGGCTGAATGACGGCGGTTGCGCCGGCGTTAACGACAACTTCAAGACCGTCAGGGAACGGGAAGAAGGCGTCGGATGCGGCGACGGTGCCTGCGAGCGGGAGTACGGCTTTTTGCGCGCCGAACTTTGCGGAGTCGACGCGTGACATTTGGCCTGCCCCTACGCCGACGGTTTGCCCGTTGCGCGCGTAGACGATTGCGTTTGATTTTACGTGCTTGACGACGCGCCATGCGAAGAGCAGCGCGGCGAGTTCGTCGTCAGTGGGTTGGCGCTTGGTGACAGTGATGAGCTCTTCGGCTTTGATGTGGCCGGTGTCGGAATCCTGCATGAGGACGCCGCCGGAGACCTGCTTGACGACAGGCTTGGGTGCGGCGGGTTTTATTTCGACGAGACGGAGATTCTTTTTGACGGCGAAGCGTTCGATTGCTTCGGCGGTGAAGCCGGGCGCGGCGATGGCTTCGACGAAGAGCTTTGCAATCTCTTCAGCGGCGGTTGCGTCGACGACGCGATTGATGCCGATGACGCCGCCGAATGCGGAGACGGGGTCAGCGGCGAGAGCTTTTTGATAAGCCTCAAGGATGGTTGCGCCGGTTGCTGCGCCGCAGGGATTGGTGTGCTTGATGATGGCGACGCCGGGCTCGTCGAATTCCTGTGCGAGCTCCCAGCATGCGTCGAGATCAACGATGTTGTTATAGCTGAGTTCCTTGCCCTGGAGTTGATGCGCGCCTGCAACACCGAGGCCGGAGCCGTCCGCGTAGAGAGCGGCGCGCTGGTGCGGGTTTTCTCCGTAGCGGAGCGATTGCGCGAGGGGATATTGGAGGCGAAGAACGGATGGGAAGCTGGTGGTGTCAAACTCAGCGCCGGCTTCTGAGCTGGGAGCGGAGGGAATCTGCTCGAGGGTTGTGGCGATGGCGGAGTCGTATGCGGCGGTGAGGGCGAAAGCTTTGCGAGCGAGACGCCAGCGGGTTTCGCGCGTGAGAGAGCCGGAGTTTGCTGCGAGCTCGGCGATGAGTTCGGGGTAGCTTGCGGAGGCGGTGACGATGGCGACGTGCTCGAAATTTTTTGCAGCGGAGCGGACCATGGAGGGGCCGCCGATGTCGATGTTCTCAATGAGGTGGCCGAAGCTGACGTTGGGGTCGGCGGCGGTTTTCTCGAAAGCGTATAGGTTGACGACGACGAGGTCGATGGGAAGGATGCCGTGCGCGGTGATGGCTTCGACGTGCTTGGGGTCGTTGCGCTTGTAGAGGAGGCCGCCGTGGACGCGTGGGTGGAGAGTTTTGACGCGGCCGTCGAGCATTTCAGGGAAGCATGTTAGCTCGCTGATCTCTTTGACGGGGAGGCCGGCAGCGGCGAGTGCTTTGTGTGTGCCGCCGGTGGAGATGAGCTCGACGCCGTGGGAGACGAGGGCCTGTGCAAATTCGACGAGGCCGGATTTGTCGGTGACGCTGAGAAGTGCGCGGGTGATTTTGACTTTTCCGTCGGACATGACGTGCTCCTAATGTGCGGCTAATTTTTTTGCGTGCGCGGCGATGGCAGTTTGGATTTCGAGAGCGAGTTCGAGTGCGGCGCGGCCATGCTCTGCGGTGACGCGCGGCGATTGACGTGTGCGAACTGAGTTGAGGAAGGAATCGATCTCAAGCTTCAGCGGTTCGCCGGGCGTGACCTCGGGCTTTTGAAAGCTGAGGCCTGCGCTGGGATGCGGCTCGGTGCTGGCTTGGTCGAATTCGCCGGCGGCGAGATGCTGGCGCGCGTTGAGCGCGGCGAGTGCGGCGGCGGCAACTTTGGGGTCGACCTCGATGACGAGGAGGTCCTGACGCGCGTAGTCGATGGAGACGTAGCGGGCTGGCTCAAAGAAGCGCAGCTTGCGGACGCGCTCTGTTGATACGCGGCTGGCGGTGAAGTTGGCAACGCAGCCAGATTCAAATTCGACGCGGACGTTGGCGATATCGACCTTGGGCGAGAGGATGGGCAGACCGACGGCTCGGACTTCGCTGACCGGTGAGTTGGCGAAGCGGAGTACGATGTCGAGGTCGTGGATCATAAGGTCAAGTACGACGTCGACGTCAAGCGCGCGCGGAGTGAAGATGGAGAGGCGATGCGCCTCGAAGAACATCGGCTTGCGGAGGTGCGATTCGACGGCGATGATGGCGGGGTTGAAACGCTCGAGATGGCCGGGCTGAAGGATGCGCTTGTTGCGAGCAGCGGAAGCGATGAGCGCGTCGGCTTCGGCGAGCGATGAGGCGATGGGTTTTTCGACGAGCAGGTCAATACCCGCTTCGAGCAGTTCCATTGCGACGGCGTGATGATGGACGGTGGGAACGGCGACGCTGGCGGCGTTGATGTTGAGATTGGCGGCGAGGAGTTCGGCGACCGAGGCGAAGACGGGGATGGAGTATTTTTGCGCGGTGTCGGCTGCGCGTTCGAGGTGCGGTTCGACGGCAGCGGCGAGAACAACGCCGGAGTTGGCGGCTTCAAGCTCACGATAGACGCGGAGGTGATTGCGTCCGAAGGAGCCCGCGCCGCATACGGCAACGCGGAGTGGATTCACTATGCCTTGCCCTCGACTGCTTTGAGGCAGCGGCCGTAGAGCTCAAGGAGATGATTGACCTGCTCCTCGGGCTTGGGTGCTGTGGCGGCGGTGAAGCCGGTGGAGCCGACGGGGGCGCGGCCAACCTGCGCGGTGGCGGCGACAAACTTCAACAAATCGAGCGCGATGTCTTCGTTCCGGCGGGCGCCGGAACAGCAATTCCCTGCTTCCATGTTTGGCCCTCTTTAATTTGATGCTAGCAGAATTGGAGGGCGTGCCGCAGTGGCGGAGAGTGCGTATTCAATCAGGTTCCCGGGGGTGAAAATCGCAGGACGGGGGCATCGCAGGAGGTTTACTCTTGTACGCGGTGAAGAGAGCATACATAGCGTTGGGGGCGAACCTACCCAGCCGAGCGGGAGAGCCGCAGGCGACGCTGCGCGCCGCGTTGGATGAAGTGGCGAAGTTTGCAACGGTGGTGCGGGTTTCGTCGTTTTACAGAACGGAGCCAGTGGGGATAACGGACCAGCCGGAGTTTATGAATGCGGTTGCGGCGATAGATGTGACGAAGCGCTGCACTCCGCACAGTTTGCTGGAGAAGTTGCTGCGGGTTGAGCGCGCGTTTGGGCGTGACCGTGCGAGCGAGCAACCGAATGGGCCGCGGACACTGGACCTGGACCTTTTGCTGTTTGGTGATTATGTTTTGGCGAGCTCGCAGTTGAGGTTGCCGCATCCGCGCATGCATGTGCGGGCGTTTGTGCTGGTGCCGCTCAAGGAGATTGCGCCGAAGTTGATGCTGCCGACGACGAGCCGGAGCATCGCTGAGTTACTTGCTGAGCAGAAACCGAATCATGATGCGGTATTGGCGCTCTAGTCAGCGCGGTTACTGCGATTGCGCGGGTGGTAGACTCTCACTGTTCCATCCATGGAGGCGTTGATGAGCATCAGCCAACTTGTTTTTCGGCTGCGGGTGTTGCTGCTGGTGATTATTTATACGGTGGGATTTTTTGCGCCGTGGTCGCAGGCGTTTGGGTGGAATGACAAGTTCCCTGCGATGGCGTGGCTGGCGGAGAAACTTGCTCACTCGACGGGGATGGGATTTCAGCAGGCGACAACGACGATAGTTGTGCTGACGATATTGAGTGCGTTGAAGGGCGTGGTGTGGCGTGTGTGGGGAACGGCGTACATGGGCGCGGCGACGGTTTTTAGCGGCGCGATGCAGGGCACGGAGTTGCAGGCGGATGGGCCTTACAGGTTTGTGAGGAATCCACTTTACATTGGCAGTTTGAGCACGATGATTGCAGTGAGCACGTTGATGCCGCCGAGTGGCGCGGTGTTTGCGATTGTGATGGTGACGCTGGTTTATATAGTTCTGATCGATGGCGAAGAGAGATTTTTAACTGCGAAGTTGGGGCAGAGTTATATTGATTATTGCCGCGCGGTGCCGCGGATTGTTCCGCGCATGTGGCGGCCGTTGCCGGCGAGCGGGGCGAAGGCGGATTGGTTGATGGGCGCGGTGGGCGAGGTTTATACGATAGGCATCTTGCTGGCGTTTGCGTTGTTGAGTTGGCGGTTTGACCGGATGTTGATGGTTAGGGCAGTAGTGGTTTGCTTTGGGTTGTCGCTGGTTGTGAGGGCGCTGCTGCCGCGGAAGGCTGCATAGATTCAGATGAGATTAAATCCCCGGTGCCCAAATGCCAGGCACCCTTCGGCTTCGCACAGGGCAGGCTAAAGGGCACCCGAAAGTTTTTGAAAGAACAGAAAATCAAGCGTTGATGATGCCCATTTTGCTAGCTGTGCTCTCGAGTGTTTCGAGTGCGCGGTCGAGTTGGGGGCGTGTGTGTTCGCTAGTGACGATGAGGCGGACGCGGGCTTTGCCTTCAGGGACTGTTGGGAAGGCGATGCCGGTGCCGAGGATGCCGGCGTCAAAGAGCGCGCGACTGAACTCCATTGTCTTGCGGCCGTCACCGATGATGATGGGCGTGATTGGGGTTTCCGTGGCGGGGGTGTCGATGCCGCCAATGTTGAAGCCTGCGCCTTTCAATTCGCTTTGCAGATAGCGGGTGTTGTCCCAGAGGCGCTCGATGCGTTCGGGCTCTTCCTCGAGGATTTCGAAGGCCTTGAGGCAGGTTGCCGCTACCGATGGCGGGTGCGATGTGGAGAAGAGGAATGGGCGGGCGCGGTGATAGAGAAAATCGATGAGCTCGCGCGAACCGCAGACGTAACCGCCGAGTGCGCCGATGGCTTTTGAGAGCGTACCGACCTGGACATCGACGTGGCCGTGCATTCCGAAGTGATCGACCGAGCCGCGGCCGTTACGGCCGAGAACGCCGGATGCGTGCGCATCGTCGACCATCATGATGGCGCCGTATTTTTCAGCGAGTGCGGCAAGTTTGTCGACGGGACCGATGTCGCCATCCATGGAGAAGACGCCGTCGGTGATGATGAGCTTTTTGCCGGGTTCGTCGGAGATCTCCTGAAGGAGTTCTTCGCAGTGGTCGGCGTCTTTGTGGCGGAAGACCTTGATGTTGGCGCGGGAGAGGCGCGCGCCGTCGATGATGCTTGCGTGGTTGAGTTCGTCGGAGAGGATGAAGTCGTCTTTGCCGAGGATGGAGCCGACGGTTCCAGCGTTGGCGGTGAAGCCGGATTGGAAGACGACGCAGGCTTCGACGTTTTTGAAGGCGGCGATCTTCTCTTCGAGGTCCATGTGGATGCGCATGGTTCCTGCGATGGTGCGAACCGCGCCGGAGCCTACACCGAATTTTCGAGTGGCATCGATGGAGGCTTCGATGAGGCGGGGGTCGTTGGCGAGGCCGAGGTAGTTGTTGCTGGCGAGGTTGATGACCTGGCGGCCGTCATAATGGCAGACGGGGGCTTGCTGGTCATCAAGAATGCGAAGTTTGAAGTAGGTTCCTTTTTCGCGAAGTTCGTCGAGGGCGGCGGTGAGATGGGCTAACTGCGGACGTGATGGCATTTGAGTGACTCTTCTCCCAATGGATGAGAATACAGCGGCGTGGTGCAGTTGAAAAGTGCCGGTGTGGGACGCGGAGGGAAGCGCGGTGTGGGAGGGACGAATGAACTGATTGTGGTGCATTTATGCTGACAGAAATTTGTGGGGCGCGTCCAACTTCAGGGCTGAGGGCATCGCTTGGATAAGGCCGCAAAAGGTACAATGGAATTGCTGGGCGGCAGCCGAAGGCGAAATGATTTTGCTTTTGGGATGCATGCCAAAATAGCTGAAAAATATGGGAGTTGTATTCGTGAAGATTGAAATACGCCGCTTTTGGCTTTTGGCTTTGATGGTAACGCTGGCCTGTTTGCCGGCTTTTGCTTCGCAGCCGACGGTTCGTACCTTTACAGATCTGACTGTTGTTTCGTCGCGGTCAGTGGCCGGAAGCGCGACGGAAGTGCGGGTGAAGATAGTTGCCGCCAATGGCGACCAACTGAACGGCGCGGTGACGTTGATGGATGGCGAGCGTGTGCTTGCCGGTGCGTCGATTCAGGATGGAGCCGCGGAGTTTTCAGTCAACCTGACGGGCGGCGCGCACGAGTTGAAGGCTGTATACGAGGGCGATGAGGAGCACCAGCCATCGGCTTCGGATGCGCTCAAGTTTCACACGGACCTGAATTCAACACCGACTTATGCGCTGGGCTTGAGCCCGGCAACCCTGTCGCTCACTGCGGGCCTGGCGGGCGACTCGGTTGTGACACTTACGCCAAGCAATAACGGCGCGACGAGTGGACCGACGTTCTTTACGCTTTCGTGTTCTGGACTACCGGCGAATTCAAGCTGCTACTTTACGCCTTCGACGTTGCAGGTGCCCGCTGGCAGCAATTCGCCGGTCACTAGTAATTTGGCGTTACAGACACAGGCGGCATCGGGCGCGATGCGCAATCCGTTCAACACCGGCCAGGGAATTGCACTTGCGATAATTTTTCCGGGAATTTTTGCGCTGGGATTTTATGGGCGCAAGCGTTCTAGCTTTTCGCGTTTGATGATGCTTGGGCTGGTTGTGCTGGCGGCTTCGGTTGCATTTACCGGCTGCGGTGCGCTGTATCAATACCATAATCATGGACCGCCGAAGAATCCGGCGACTCCTTCCGGGACTTATACGATACAGATAACCGCGCAGGCCAATAATGGCGTGGTTGCGACGAATGTCAACACGACATTGGCATTGACTGTTAAGTAAATTTCAAAAGAGAGGCCTGCCCGTTAACAGCGGGCAGGCCTTTTTGTTTTGCATAATTAATTTTTCTCTTTGGTGCGGAGCTCTTCGGCCTTGGCGCGCTCATCGGCTGCTTCTTTGGTGCGACCCTGACGGTCGTATGCGATGGCCAACTGAGCGTGAGCTTCGG
>CAIMNN010000510.1 GCA_903842845.1 uncultured Acidobacteriaceae bacterium
ATCCCATCAGTTGTCATTCTTCCGATTGATACAGAGAAAAGTTTTCTCCTAGGTTCAATTTTGGACCAGAATTCTTGATATAAGTTTTTTCCCATTTTCACTTCTCGGGCAATCGCAGTCTTTGTTTCTTTATGCGTTCTTATACAAACACAGCTTTTGTCAATTTTGTAAAGTTCAAAAGTCTTCGGCTTTGCAATTGACTGAGCCATGCAGTTCACAATTGTTAACAAAACTACTATTAAATATCTCTGCATATCAATTCTTCTCCCGCTGCACCGGACCAAACGCCTCCGGGTTCTCCTCCGTCCGCGGGTCCACGCGGAAGTCCCACACCGTCGCGCTCATCCCCGCGTCAGGCAGCATCTCCACCAGCGCATACTCGCCAATTGAAAGCTGCTCCGTCGGCGTCAGCTTCAACCACAACTTCCCTTCCATCAATTCGGCCTTCATGGGAATCGCATCCGCGCTCTCGCTCATCTTGCCGCCCGCCCCAACGTGCAACGCAGCAAGCACGCGCTCCGTCTTCCGCTCGTCCACACGAACAATATAAAACCCCGACTTCAAGCTCCGCGCGCCGTGTTTCCGGTTCGGCGACTCCTTCGCGTGCCCCGTGTCCACCACCATCGCGTGCGTGATGACGTTCTCCGCGTCGTCCCTCGAATCGAGCGACAGATAAAAAACCGGGTCGTTGACGTGGAGATGAATCTTCGCATGCGGCCCGTCCAGATCGATGTGCGCGTAAGCCCCGCCGAGCGGATTCACCACCTGGATTCCCTTCTTCTGTTTGACGGCCACATCGGCCTCATGCGGCGGCAGTTCACAAAGCTCCGGCAGATTGTGAAAATTATCCAGCACAAAAACGCCGTCCTGGTCTGGCAGCTCAAGCCCCGGATAGATCTCCGGCGTTCGCGCCTTCTCCGCCGCGCGTGCCGCAGCCTCTTCCTTGTCTATCTTCGCCGCTTCCTTCATCCCCGGCGAAGGCTCATCGCCCATCGCCGCGTGGTCGTGCTCCCACTTGCGCGTAGCATCCCAATCGATCAGGTCAGTCGGCAACTCTTCCCAGTCGCCTCCGCGCTCAATGCTGATGTAGCGCACGCGGTCACCGACAACCTCATACCGCCGGCAGATCTGGTAGGTGCCGTCCTTCAAGATCAACCGGTGATTGCTCTGCGTCTGAGGCAGGTCAGGCTTCAGCACCAGTGGCTTCTTGTGCTCCTGCGTCTCCTGCGCACAAAATAGCGCCGGCACCAAAAGCACCAAAGCTCCGAGATATGCACGCATCCTCATCCCTCGAAGTTTAGACGATTCCAGCCACCTTGTCCCTGACCCCTGATTCCTGATTTCTGCATTAATGCAACCACAACCTCGTTTTTTGCGTCTAACTTGTATATCCTTGTAAGAGGAGCACTTCCCTGCAAATGAGCAATTTAAGACACATCACCGGCAGCTCGCGTGCGCATTTCTGGCGCAACGCGGCCCTGTGGCTGTGTCTGGGATTGCTCGCGCTTCTCGCCGTTGCACAGGTCACGCACTACCACAAGGACGCCGTCGACGCCGACAACTGCGCCATCTGCGTTGTCTTGCAGCACGCCGCGCCGCTGGAAATTTCATTGGCTGCGGTAGTTCTTGTCGCTCTCGCACGCGTTGCGCCCCCGGTTCTTCAACCGGTGCGCATCCATCGCGCGCACCGCTCCCAATACATCCGCCCTCCTCCTATAGGCTGATTCCGCCCCACGCATTGCACGCCTGCGCTCAACATCAAAGCAGCCGACAATGCACCGGATCATCCTGCTGCTCAACCGC
>CAIMNN010000511.1 GCA_903842845.1 uncultured Acidobacteriaceae bacterium
CCTGCGCTGAGGCGGTGTGGAGCGCGAGCGCACAGAGGAAGAGCGAGAAGAGAAGCGCCGCTGTTCGGTTGCTACTTTTTTTCAGCATCGGCATCAATCTCATCCGGTTCATCGCGGTGCAACTTCAGACCGCCATAGAGCTTACGCTGCTGATCCTTGAGCGCCTTGTATTTCTGAAATTCGTCAAACTGCTGTTTCATTTCATCAGCGCGACCAAGCTGGCGATAGGCTTCGCTAAGACGAAAATGTGCTATCTCGTTGGTGGGGTCGCGCTTGATGGCGTTTTCAAGCAGCACGACGGCCGTTTCCGGTTGCTGTTTGCTCAGATAGATCTTGGCCAATCCGATATTGGCTTGCGGTTCATCGGGGGAGAGCTGAACGGCTTTTGAGTAATAGTCCATGGCAGTTTGTGTTTCTCCACGGCCTGCTGCTAGATCGCCCAAGCGGTACAGCGCAATCACTTCGCGCGGATTGGCATCCAGCGCGAGCCTGTACTCCTTTTCGGCCTCGGCTTTGTCGCCGCCGGGTCCCCCGGATATGAGCATATTGGCCAGTTCCACATGCAGGCCCGGCATTGTGGGATTGAGCTTGATGGCCGCACGCATATGCGCAACAGCAGATATGCGGTCGCCATATCGTATCGCCTCATGCGCCATGACGCGATGCAACTCCATCGAATCGGGATTATTAACCGAGAGGCGGGTGACGGCTTCGCCGAGAAGAGCCGTATATAACTGGTATGCCGAATAGTTCAACTGCGGGTCCTTGGGATTTTTTTCGGATAACTCGGCCAGCACTGCGGCAGATTTCGGAAGGTCCTCTTTGTGCGAGTAGAGGTGAAGCAGCGTGAGTCCGGCTTGGCGCGCGAGCATGGTGTCGTCAAGATGCGGGAAGGCAGCCTCAAGGTCGGGCCGGGCCTTTTCCTGGTCGCCGAGCCGGTCCTCACAGATGCCCAGCATGGCCTGCTCCCGCCACATGGCGGGCTGGATCTCGGCGGCGCGGCGCAGTTCGATCACGGCATTCGCGCAATCGTTCTGCATGTAGTACAGGAAGCCGAGATTGCCGTGCGCTTCAAAATCAGCCGGATCGAGTTCAATCACGGCCTTCAACTCCGCGGCCGCCTTCTCCGGTTCCCTGCTCATCATGTATTGCTTGGCATTTTTCTTGTGTTCGCTGACCTGCTTGTCGATCTCATACTGTGCGCTCGCGGCTACGTGGACACACAGGAGCGCGGCTGGAACAAGCAAAGAGCTGACAAGGCGCAAAGCAATTGAAGTTTTTCTCATGATGTTGCCATTATTTCATGCTGACTTTGAATCTCTCGCGTCAAAAAACCGCAGATGGATGCGCTAAGGAGTTGCTGACTGCTTTTTCTCGGCGTCGGTCACGCCCTCATCCGGCGATTCCTGATGCAGCCGCAGGTTATGGTAGATCTTGCGCAGCTTGTCCTTCATCTCCTTGTATTTCTGGTACTCGGCGAGCTCGCGCTTGGCGTCGTCGTAGCGCTTCAACTGGCGGTATACGGTGCTCAAACGGAAATGCGCAACGTCATTTGTCGGGTCGCGCTTCACTACTCCCTCAAGCAGCTCTGCCGCCTTTTCCGGTTGCTTCATTGCGATATAAGCCTTGGCCATACCCAGGTTGGCCAGCACATCCTCGGGGCGAAGCTGCACCGCTTTGGAAAAATAGTCGTATGCGGCCTGAATATCGCCGTGGTTCTCGGCAATCTCACCCAGACGGCAAAGCGATAGCTCGTCATTTGGATTCTCCGCGAGCGCAAGCTTGTACTCCTTCTCCGCCTCATCCTTGTTGCCGCCCTCGAGCGTACTGTTGAGCGCATCGGCAAGCTCTTCGTGCAGGCCAAGCATCTTGGGATTGGCCTTGAGCGCCTCATGCAATTGCGCTATTCCATTGACGCGGTCGCCATAGCGGAGCGATTCATGCGCCATCAGGCGGTGCATTTCAGCCGAGTTAGGGCTGACGAGCGAGAGGCTGAGCATGGCTTCGTTGGCCAGATCGGTATAGAGCTGATAGGCGGAATAGAGGAGCTGGACGTCGGTCGGGTTTTTATCGCGCAGGACGGTCATCACGCCAGCCGCCCGGGTCATATCATTGTTCACCGCATAGAGACGCAACAACGCCTCGCCTACGTCGCGGTTGAGCTTGGCATCGTCCGTATGCGGGAAGGCCTTCTCCAGGTCCTTTATCGCATTCTCTTTGTCGCCGAGACGCTCTTCACAGAAGCCCAGCAGTGCCATCTGTCGCCACAGGCTATCGCGCAACTCATTGGTTCGCCGCAATTCGGGAACCGCATGTGCGCAATCATTTTTGAAAAAGAAGATGACGCCCAGGTTGCCGTGTACTTCAACGTCCTCGGGCGTTAAGTGCTCCAGCGCCTGCAACTCGGTGATGGCAGCATCCAGTTGCTTGCCAGCCATGTAACGCTGCGCCTTCGCCCTATGCTCTGCGATCTTCTGCTCTTTGCTCGGCTCACCGGCCTGCGCCGCTGGCTGCGTGGCTGCGACCTGGGCGGTTACAGGCTGCAATAAGAGCAGGCTTGCGCTTTGAAGAAGCAGCACTGCCGCCGAATAAAGTAGACACTTCTGCTTCATAATCTCCCAATTTTATTACACCCACATTTGCTTTGTTTCGCGGGCAAATTCTTTCTTTGACGGCGACAAAAATGAAGAGGCGACCAATGGCCGCCTCTTCACTTTGGTTAGTTGAAACCGGGTTAGAAGGTTAAGTGAGCGCTGACCTGGATGTCACGTCCACCAACCGTAACGGAGTGAATGACACCAGCCTGCGAGGTGCAAGAACCGGATGTCTGGTTATATTGTGTCCCCGGGCCATTGTCACAGCCAAGTGAGCCATTTGGCGTGCCGAAGCTGGGGTGATTGAAGGCGTTCTGCGCATCTCCGCGGATCTGGAGGTTGAACACGTGATCCCAACGCTCATAAAGAAGGAAGTCCTTCTTCGCTGAGAGGTTGAACGTGTTGATACCAGGACCGTAGAGCGAGTTTCTGCCCATGTTGCCGAAGTGTCCATCACCCGGCCTCATGAAGGCAGAGGGGTTGAACCACTCGTTATTGGAGCGATGTGTGGGTTTCGCACTGATTCCGCTCACGTTCGGGTAGGCACCGCTACCGTTGGCATTCGTACTCTGGTTACCTGCCACTGTGAAAGGATTACCGGTGGAGAGAACCATGGTGCCCGAGATCTGCCAACCGCCAACAATTTCGTTGGCCAGATAGCCCTTGTTCAGGAACTGCTCACCCTTACCGAAAGGCAGCTTGTAGACAAGGTATCCCTTGAGAGCGTGACGTACGTCAAAGTTCGACGGACCGTAGTTTGCCCTGGGGCTGTACGCGCTCTGCAATGCCTGCGGGCCCATACGGCTGCCCCAGCCGGAGGAGTCCTGCTCATCCAGGAACTTCGACCAGACGTAGTTGAAGTTGAAGTCCACGCCGTGGGACATGCGCTTCTTCAACTGAATCTGCAACGAGTTGTAGTTTGACTTCGCGTTGAAGGTGTTCCAGTTGATGTTGTTTTTCCCGATATTGGGATAAGGAATCGCTGCCGTGTTGATGCCGGAGGCGAGCAACGAGCTGGCAGGAATCTGGTTGAGGTTCATTGGGAAGCTCAGGTTCATGGCGTGGCTGCCCACATACGCGACCTCAACTTCGAGGTTCGAGGTGAGCTCGCGCTGAAAGGACAAGTTGTACTGCAAAATCTTTGCAATGGGCATATCGTATGGCTGGCCGAAGGTGCCCTGACCGTTGTAACGCGCTGGGTCGGTCGAGGCCTGCGTGTAAGGCAGCGGCGTGCTGGTCACAGTACCAATGCCAGCGACACCGACACCATTCGGCTGGACGATGTTTCCATTGCCACCCAGAGTCGTGATGGGGCTGAAGCCGGTAGTATCCTGCGCACTGCCGGTAGCACCGAAGGTACCGCCCATGCCTGCGCCGTAGTTATCCAGACTGAAGTTGTAGGCGTATTGGCCAAATCCACCGCGAATCGTAGTCTTCGGGTTTACCAGCCAGGAGAATCCGAGACGGGGCAGATAGGTTTCCTTGGTATTTGCCATCAACTGTTTACGACCGTTGGCATGCGTACTGGCAAACCACATGGCACCGAGAGAGCCGTCGGCCGGGTTGGTGACCGCTGGGTCGAAGCCATCGATGTTGTTTTTCTTATCGCTCCAGCCAATTGAAGCCTGATAGCGGAGACCGAGGTTGAGAGTCAGGTTAGGACGAATCTTGAAGTCATCCTGGATGAACAACTCAGGAGACTTGAAGCGGCCACTGTACTCCGGCGTCACGCTTGCACTCCAACTGGCCGGAAGGCCAAGCAGGTAGTCGGCAAAAGCCCAACCGCCGCCGTCGATGCTGGCGCCGCTCGAGCTATCCTGCCAGTGAGCCGTGTAGTTGTGGTTGTTGCCCCAACCCGGGCTGCCGAAGTCAAAGCTGCCGGCGTTGGTGTTGCCCCATGCAGTCGAGTTGTCCTGATAGGCGAGCAACTCACCACCAAAGTGAAGAATGTGCTTGCCGGCGATGAGGGTGACGACATCCGAGTAATCAAACTCATGCTGCTTGTATGCCGCGTTTGACGACGGGTCGAGCCAGGCATAATCCCAGTCACCGTCGGCAAAGTTGATCGCCGGGAAGTCATCGGCCTTTGCAAAGCCCCATCCGGTCTTGGCTGCATAGCCCTTGCCCAGTGCGTCATCCGTATAGAAGGATTCCTGGTTGGTAAAGCCTACGCGAGCTTCGTTGGTCAGCTTGCTGGAGATCTGCCAAACGTCGGAGACCTGGGACTTGTTGTTGTCCTGGTCGCCATTCTGGCAGTTGGCCGGGCAGTTAAAGACGCTGCTCAAGTAAAAAGCGGGATTGTCCTGCTGCGAGTCCGAGAGGGTAATGCGGTTGTTCTTGGTGAGGTCATAGTCCAAGCGGCCCATGTACTGGATCCAAGGATTGCTTGCCACCAACTGAGATTGGAAGTTGTGAATCGGCTCGCCGTGTGCGCCTGTACTACCTGTCAGGAAAGTGCCGGGGATATGGCTTGCCGTGCTCGGCCAGAATGCAAGTGTGGCCTTCGAAACCGGGTCCCAAAGATTGGAAGGTATTTTGTTGGAACCGTACTCACTCTCGAAGCTTTGGCGAACTGGGTACGGATTGCCTAGAGAATCCGTGGTCATCACCTGGGTGGTCGGATCATAGAGCGGAGTGATGCCTGAAAAGTCACCGCCGAGGATAGCATCCGTAGGCACGCTGGCAGAACCGCCGCTCGGCGAATTGTTGATGATGTGGTCATAGTTGAAGTAGAAGAAGAGCTTCTTCGAAATGACCGGACCACCGATGCTGCCGCCGAAATCGTTATAGCGGAGCTTGGTGATGGAGTTGACGCCACCGAACTGATATGGGTTGGCTTCGAAGATGTTGTTCTTGATGTAATCGTAAGCCGAACCGTGGAAGCTGCTGGTACCAGCCTTGCTGATCTGGTTGAAAATGACGCCACCGATGCCATACTGCGCGGAGAAGGCGGAGGTATTGACCTGGAGCTCGGCCACATTCTCAAAGACCGCCTGCTGGGCATTTGAGCTGTGCGAGAGGGTGTTCGAGGAACCATCCGTCAGCACGTTGCTGTAAGGCAGGTTGCCGTTAATGGAGGCGACCTGACCGGGGTTCGATGAGCCTTGTGAGCCGCCAGTGGTTCCAGTTGCACCGGGGAGGAGAATGATGAAGTCTTCCCAGTCCTGGTTGACGGTGGGCAGCTGGCCCATGGTCCTGGCATCGAGGGTGGTCGACTGCTGACCTGATTCGGTGTCGAGCAACGGAATATCCGTTGTAACTTTTATTACCTGCGCATCGGAACCAACCTTCAACTTTGCGTTGACCGTGTTAAAGCCGACCTCGAGTGTGATCGGTCCACGGACAAGCTGCTGAAAGCCTGCATGTGTGAAGGTGAGCGTGTAGTGGCCGGGCACGATGGAGTTCGTGTCAAAGAGGCCAGCGCTGTTGGTGGTGAAGTCCAGTGACACACCCGTGTCGACGTTCAACACGGTGATGGTCACACCTGGTATAACCGCGCCTGTCTGGTCGGTTACCGTTCCGCGGATATCGCCGGAGTTGATGCTCTGTGCCAGGGCTGAAACGCCCACGAGCAGGAGCAAACAAACGGAGATGGAAGCGAATAGTTGTCGCATCGTTGAGTCCCCCAAGTTTCTTAGTGTTACGATTTGTCGGCTGCGTTCGATGCGCACGCCGCTATAGTTCGAATTGGTCTTGGCCTTTGGGCGCATACACTGCCGCCCAGGTCGGTCCAGACGCAACCCGACTGCAATACTTTTAGGTGGTCTATCGGCTCAAATAGTCACCCCTCAGGAAGAAGAGGAGTGGGTCGTTTTTTCGTTCACTATAGCGCGGGAACTGCCATTTGCTTGAGCAAATTTAAGCAATTCGTGCATCTCTGGAATCGTAAAAATTGACCAAATGCATTTAATACCAACCAATTAACAGTTGTCAAGGCGCTTTAACATGGAGATATTGCCGTCGGAAATGCCCTCTCTGGTGCAGCTTCAGTCCGAACCTGGTGGCTCCGGACCCAACCCCACTATCCCACCTAAATTCCTCTCTGCTAGAGTCAAATGAACCGAATTCAAGCGAGGTCACAGAATGTCCACCTTATATATTGTTGTTCTTGCCGTGATAACGGTTGCGCTGCTGAGTGTGGCGATACAGCGGGCTTTCATGGTCAAAAGCAAGGCCGATTATCTGGTGGCCGGGCGGAGCTTGCCAGCGTTTGTGCTGGTGCTGACGCTGCTGACATCGTGGATCGGGGCGGGGAGCCTGTTTGCGGGGGCGGAGAGTGCTTATAAGAATGGCGTTGGGGCGCTTTGGATTCCGGCGGGCGGTTGGGTTGGGCTGCTGCTGATCTACTTTATTGCTCCTCGGGCGCGGCGGTTTGCGCAGTTCACACTGCCGGACCTGCTGGAGGTGCGGTACAACCAGACGGCGCGTGTGCTTGGCACGATAGCGATCTTGTTCGCGTACACGGCCATCACCAGTTACCAGTTCCGCGGCGGCGGCGATGTGCTGCATTTGATATTCCCTGATAACGTCAGCCCGGAGTTGGGGACGTGGATCATCGCGTGCTTTGTGATATTGACGACGGCGTTGGCGGGGATGAGTTCGGTTGCTTATATGGATGTGTTAATCGGGTCGCTGGTGACGACCATCTGCTTGATCGCGGCGCCGATGCTCTACTTCAAGGCGGGCGGCTGGGCGGGGCTTCATGCGGTGCTGCCGGAGACACACTTTCATCCGCTGGGGACAATCAACTTTACGCAGGCGATGGAGTTCTTTTTGCCGACGCTGCTGCTGATGCTGGGCAACCAGGTGATGTACCAGAAGTTTTTCTCGGCGAAGACGGAGCGCGACGCGAAGATATCGGTGGTTGGGTGGATAATCGGGACGGTCATATTGGAATCGCTGATTGTGGCGATTGCAATCTTCGGCTCGGCGCTGTTCCCGACGGGCGAGGTTGCGCTGCATCCGCGGGAGACGATTCCATATACTGCGCGCCATGGGTTGCCTGCGTTGATGGGCGCGCTGCTGCTGGGCGCGGTGTTTGCCAAAGTGATATCTACGGCGTCGAATTATCTGTTTTCGCCGGCGACGAATTTGGTGAATGATGTTTTTGTGCGCTACATCTGGCGCGACGCATCGAACAAGCGCGTCATCATCATCTCGCGTTTGATGGTGGTGCTGCTGGGCGCGTGGGCGCTTTATCAGGCGCTGTACGCGCAGAGCATTTTGGCGAAGATGCTGTATGCGTACACGATCTACTCGGCGGCGATTACGCCGGTGATACTGGCGGCGTTTTACTGGAAGCGCGTGACGGCGTGGGGAGCGGTGGCTTCGATTGCGGCGGGAACTGTTGTGACGCTGAGTTGGGATTATGTGCACGCGCTCTTCCCGGCGTGGATAGCTGAGCGGGATGCGATCTTCCCGGCGCTGGCTGCGTCGTTGGTGGCGCTGGTCGTGGTCAGCTTTGTGACGCCGAAGCCGTCGGAGAAACAGCTTGCGCAATTCGGCGGATAAAGTACTGATGATTAGAGAGTGGCGCGAAACTTTGTCGGCTTCTGCTGAATCTAATTACCAGAAGCCGGGAAGTGAAATAGACCTGCGCGGACAATGCGAAAATAGAAATTGATGAGCTTGA
>CAIMNN010000512.1 GCA_903842845.1 uncultured Acidobacteriaceae bacterium
CACCGTGCACAGGTGTATGCGCGGGTCGCTCAGCTCGCCTTCGATCATCGCGCCAATCTCTTCCTTCAGCGTCTCGGCCACACGTTCCTGATGATACTTCCTTGCTCTCTGCTCGGCCATCTCAAACTCCCATCGGTAAAAACTCTAGCTTAACAAATCCCGCTGCACTCTTCAGTCACTTCGTCACTTAGTCACTAGCCGCGAAGCGGCGCAGTCACTAGCGCGAAGCGCGCAGTCCCTAATCCACATACTCCCACCAGCTCTCGCTCACCTCTGCACCGAGGCCGCTGACGATGCGCACCACGGCTGACTCCACCTCGCGCATCTGCCCTTCGAGATAATCCCGCGAGCGTGAAATCGCCACCACGCCTATCACCGCCGACTGCCACGTCACGTCTTCATCCAACTCTGCAACTGAAACGTTGAACCCCTGCCGCAGTTTGTCCTTCAACGAACGCACTACCTGACGCCGGTCCTTCAACGACCGCGCCATCGGCAACCGCAAATCAATCGTCAATCTCGCAACAGCCATGCATTCATTCTCTCGCAAAAAGCAAAAGGCCGGCGATTCGCTCGCCGGCCTTGCCTGACTTCTGACCCCTGCCCTACCCCTTAACTGAAATCCCGTTAAAGTTCATGATCACCAACCCCGCCACCGGCGCACCGTAATACTTCGCCGGCTTGAAGGTCGTGAACAGCAGCAGGTTCTCAATCGCGCGCCGCGTCTTCGCGTTGTCCGGCCCGCTTACGATGCGATAGTCGTACACGCGGCCCTTCTGGTCAACAGCCACCTCGACCGAAACATCAGAAATGGCATCCAACTGGCTCGCCGTCACCGCAGACGAAACATACATGAACTTCGGCGCTGTACGCATGCCCAGCGGCTCATCATCGGCGTGCACCTGCATCGGCTGCACAAACAAGCCGATCATCACCGCAACCGACCCGATCAGCAGCACCGCGCTCGCAAATCCGCCGGCCAGTTGCAGCGCAAAATCGCCAATCGTCTGCCGCCACAGCTTCACGCCGCGGCCCATCCAACCTTCAGCGCGTTTCTCGCGCTCCACCGCCACAGCCATCTGAATGCGCGGCAACAGCTCCGCCGGGACCTTCGCGGGCCCAAGCTCGGAGAGCATCCTCTGCACTTCACCCAACTGCCTTGCTTCGATGCCGCACTGCGCGCACTCTTCCAGGTGCGTCGCCACCCGCTGCATCTCAACTCCGTTCAATCGGCCGTCCAGGTACTCATGCAAAACTTCACGTATTCCATTGCACTGCATCATTGCGCCTCCTCAAAGGCTGGCGCGGGATAAAGACTTTCACAGCCCGCTTCTGGTTCTTGCTGCGTTACCGCAACCTGTACCATCAGTTCGTTTTTCAAAAGCGCCCGTCCACGTACCAGGCGCGACTTCACCGTTCCCAGGTTCACTCCTACTATCTCGGCTATCTCTTCATAGCCAAAACCTTCAATCTCGCGCAGGATGAGCGTCGTCCGGAATGGCTCTGCAACCCGACCGAGCGCCGCTGCCACCCGCTCCTTCACTTCGGCCTGCATCAGCGCATCCAGTGGAGATTCTTCCGGGTCCACCAGCATATCGCGCATCCGGCATCCGGAATCCGCTTCGCCCACATCCTGGTCCAGCGACATCTCCTGCTGACGGTGCCGCGCCCACCAACGTCTCTGGTTCGACGCCTCGCGCAGCGCTATCCGGTAGATCCACGTCCTCAGGCTCGATTCCCCATGGAAACCGCGTATCCCGCGGAAGACCTTAATGAAGACCTCTTGCGTCAGGTCAGCGGCAACGTCCGGGTCACGCAGCGAGCGGGCCAGCAGGGAATAGATGGGCTGATGGTAGTGCGCAATCAGCCAGTTATAGGCGTCTTCGGAGCCGGCGCACAGTTCAGCCAGGAGGGCCGACTCCTCCGTGGCGAGTGCGAGTGTGCTGGCGATATTGCCCATCGCGCGTCTCCGTGTTCACCACGATACATCAAAACCACCCATTTGCGCAGTGCTGGCTGACCTAAACGCCGCATCCGTCGAGCGAGCGAAACTGTATTACTGCCGCCGGCGACTGAGTGTCTCGCTCACTCTACTTACTTAGACACCGGAACCACTCCAAAATGTTCCCGGTATTCAGGATTTTTCTCGGAACCCCGCCCGGAGCCGCCTCCAGCACTGTGCCCGCCTAATTGACTAAACCGCCCAAAAGAGCGAAAATAATAGAGTTGTACCCCTCAAGTGTGGGCCTGTGGCGCAGCTGGGAGCGCGCTTCCATGGCATGGAAGAGGTCATCGGTTCGATCCCGATCAGGTCCACCAAATAATTTAGACAGCTAATTTGTTAATAAATTGAGCTTTGTATAACGCCTTGATTCCTATCCCACCATGCCACCGTATTTTTTTTGATAGCCCTTCTGCGCCGAAAATCTCTCTTAAGGTTTTTTTCAGTTCACTCCTCTATTCTGAACTCCGGGTGACATGCCCCGGATTCGATCAGATTTCATCAACAATCCGGCTCATCCTGGTTTACCGCTTCAAAGGCTCAACTACTTATTCAGGAGCTCTCCAATGATTTTTCGTTTCAACTCTGCTCTTTTTGCCTGCACATTCGCACTCTATATCGTCTTCAGCGGCGCTGCTGTAATATCCGCGCAAACTCACACTGCCGGGCCCGCTCAGTTGGCAACTGTCGCCCCCGTTGTTGAATGCTCCTCGCTCGTCTCAGCCGACATCAGTTCAACAGTCGGTGCGCCGACGCATATCAGCACCGCTGTCACTGTCCACGACGGAAAGCCCGCGCCTTACTGCGAAGTCAAAGGTTATGTCGAGCCGCACATTCAATTTGATCTCCGCCTGCCGCTGACAATATGGACGCAACGTTTTGTTCAGACCGGCTGCGGCGGGCTCTGCGGCCATATCGACATGGGGCTCGATAATGATGATGGCTGCCTGCCCGCCAACAATGGAGAGCTCGCACTTGCAGCCACTGACATGGGTCACTCAGGCGGCATGGATGGCCAGTTCGGCGCAAAGGATTATCAACTCCGCATCGACTTCGCCTATCGCGGCGTACACCTCACAACGCTCGCAGCAAAAGCATTGATGGCGAGGTTCTACGGCCAGCAGCCGGCTTACTCTTACTTCGCTGGCTGTTCAGACGGCGGACGTGAAGCGCTCATGGAAGCCCAGCGTTTCCCCAACGACTTCAACGGCATCACCGCTGGCGCGCCGGCTATGAACTTCACCACGCAAAACACCTTCTACCACGGCTGGAATGCCCGCGTGAATACAGGCGCAGACGGCAAGCCGATTCTCACCTCCAGCAAACTGCCTCTGCTGCACAAGGCGGTGCTCGCCCAATGCGATGCCGAAGACGGCCTCAAGGATGGCATCATCAGCAATCCACTTGCATGCCATTTCGACCCGGCTGTTCTCGAGTGCAAGCCCGGCATCGCCCCATCAAGCTGCCTTACCGCCGCGCAGGTCAAAGTGGTCCGCGAGCTCTACGCTGGCGCGAACGACAGCCAAGGCAACAAGCTCGTCCTCAGCGGCCCGCTCCCCGGCTCAGAGCTTGCCTGGGCCGGCGTCTACATTCCAGAGCCCGGCCAGAACCGCGTGATGAGCGAGATAATCTCAACCGGAATGCTCAAGTACCTTGCCTACGAAACTAATCCGCCTGCGAAGTACACGCTCGCCGATCTCAAATTCGACCGTGCCAACTTCACAGCAACAACAAAGCTGCACGCTTTGTATGATGCAACGGACCCGGACCTCTCAGCCTTCGCCGCGCAAGGCGGCAAGCTCATCCTCTGGCATGGCCTGGCCGACCCGCACATCACGCCGTTGAACACAATTGCATATTACACCGCGATGGAAAAAACCATGGGCGATGATGCCGTGAACCAATTCGCGCGTCTCTATCTGTTCCCCGGTGGTTACCATTGCGGCGGCGGTGAAGGCCCCTTTGATATGGATATGCTCACCACCATCATGGCCTGGGTTGAGCAAGCCAAAGCCCCCAATGCCTTGCTCACCGCGCACGTTCCCCGAGAGGAGCACCACGGACCACCTCCGGGCGGCCCGAAGAATGGACCACCACCAGAGTCGGCAGGCGAACCGCCAGTCCGTGAAGTGGCCAAGCCGGACCGTACTCGTCCTGTCTTTCCATATCCAATGACCGCAAAATACAGCGGCACAAGCAGCATCGACGACGCTACTAATTTTGTTGAAGGAACACCGCAACCAGCGCCAGCCGATTCGCTCAACTGGCTCGGCTCATCGTTCTACACGCCACACTATGAGCTCTGGTGCACCGGCAATGGTGCCACAATGAAGTGCAAGCCAACGCCATAAGGCGCGAGCTTGCGGTTTTGTTCAGTCAGTAATTATGCTCAACCCTGATATGGCTCGGGCTCCAACCCAGGCCTTCCCGGGTAACGCGCAGCCACAGCGCGAACCGCCGGGTCGTCGAGCACAGTCAGCCTGCCCGCATCATGCATCAGCGTCTCGCCAATTTTGAAGGTTGCATGGCGAATGTCTCCGGTAATGTGCGGCCAATACGGATAACTCGGCGTGGCCTTGGGCGAGCCGACATGCACATGCAGATTTGAACTGTGCGAGTGTTCTATCAATCGCCTGTAAAGCAGACTCGGACATTGATGCTCGGCGACGTGCGCCTGCGGATGCACTCCAAAGTGCAGCGTGTCAAAATCGTTGACGCCATCGCCCAGCTTGTCTTTCAACACAGCAAGAAATCTCTTGATGGCATCGGCCTCCGCTCCGCCTTCGATCTTGAGAATGCGATTGTCCTTGATTGTCAGCTTCACCGGTTGCTCAAACCATGGACTAATGCCGATGTAGCGCGACCACCAACTCAGCGTGCGGTCGAAGATGAACGTCCCTGAAGTTTGGCCAAGCGCGATCGGCGGGCACACCCACTCCGGCCAGGGCAGATAACTACCCTCTTCGCGGCGAACCGGATATCGCTTCTGCGGATTGCGCGCCGGCATCACGATGCCTTCGAGATGTGTGCCGTTCGGGTCGCTCAACTCCCACTTCGCTCCGGCTTCAATACGCAGCGCTGCCTGATAGCGAATTTCGCTCACCAGCTCCTGCGGCGTCTGAGCCCATGCGGTCGAGAGCGACGGCGCAGTAGTTGCAAAGTTGCGAACCATCGGAATCTTGCGCTCCTGCTCAACGTACTGCCGGAAGGCGAGTATCTCTTCAACCACCAGGTCAAAGGAATGATTGATGACCAGGTCGTTGCGCTCCATCGCCGCGCGCACCTCTGCCGGAAACTGCCATTGATGAACCTTCGCCGGGCAATCAACCCACAGTACTTCCGTCCGCGCGCCGCGTGCTTCCGCCGCGCGTTGGATCCAATGAATGGCATCGCGGTCAACCAGGTTGTCGCCGCCGTACAGCCCGTCAAGATAAGCGAGTATCAAAACCTTTTGCCCGGAGCGGATGCGCGCTCCGTGGTCAAGCAGGTCCGCAATTGAAATTGCCGCAGCGCGCGGCACGCCATCTTCCGTTGCGATCACAGAATCAACTTTTTGCTCCGCGCGCGTTTGCTGCGAGTGTTCTTGAGCAGCCCACGCCTTTTCGCCCGCACCCAATGCCGCAACCGCCGCAGCCGAAGCCGTCAGCCCACTCTTCAAAAATCCGCGCCGCGTCCATTCACTCATAACAGCTCCTTATTGCGTAAAGGCCGTCTTCCAAAACTGCAACTCATCAACCGTTGACTTCGAAAGAATCTCGTCATAGCGGTGATGCGCGCCAGCTATCACTTTAAATTGATGCTCAATAGCGAGCGACGTCAGCAGCTCGTGGTATTCAGTAACCGGTTTGAGCAGCGGGTCCTGATCGCCGACGAATAAACGTACGCGCGTGTGCCCGCGTATCTCGCCCGCATGCTGCTTGACGATATTCCACGGGCCATTCTCATCCCAATACGCCTGGTCGTTGCCAAATGGCTCACGCACAACCATCGGCTCCTCTTGCATGGGCTTGATACTCGGCGCCAATCCTGAGACCGTGCCAAACAACTGCGGATATTTGAAACCAAGCCGCAGCGCGCCAAAGCCGCCCATCGACATGCCTTCGATCGCGCGCCCCTGCCGTGTGGCCATGGTCCTGTATGTTGCATCAATATTAGGGATCAAGTCGCGAATGATCACATCTTCAACCGGCCGCGTTCCATCTTTCGTGTTGATGTACCGCACATCCGGCAATCCCTGCACCAGCACAACGATGAATGGCGGCAGCTTGTCGGCGCGTATCTCCGCGTCGATGTGTTGCACCATCCATGCGCCTTCCATCTGGCTGCCTGCGCCGCCGTGCAGCCAGTAGAGAACCGGAAACCGTTGTGTCGTCGCCTTCTCATAATTGGGCGGCAGATAAACCAGGCAGCTTGCTTGAGTACCCGCGCCACGCGATGGCGAAGCAAAAAGATGATAATGCGTTCCGGCCGGCTCGCTGTGGTTCGTCGCTATCCACTCGTTGCCATGATGCATGCTGTCGCGGTCCGGTCCCTGCGCTGAAGCAACACCAATGCACAAGCTCAAGCAGAGGAGAAGCAAGCCCGAATGAAGTAAGAAAGAAATTTTCTGCGAATTAGTCATAAATGTTCTCCGAAAAATGAAAATTTGCATGGCACTCAACGCGAGATGAGTTCCAGAAGTCCCTGCACGATTGCCTTCTCAGCGCATCCAGGTTTCAACGGCGAGCCCATCACCCCATGACCGGGATGCACGTAACTCGAATCCGCCAGAATGTACCCGATTGAGCCACTGGTCATCGTAATCAATGTGGAATCAGGAAGCGGTGAAGCAGCTTTGAACTTCATCCCTATCTCGCTGCCCACATCTCCGGCCACGCTGGCCAAAACAATGTTGTTGATGCGAATGACTGAAAGCGGTATCTGCACCGGCGGCTTTTCTTCCACTTCAAATTTTCCCGTCTCATGGTTCGGACGCAGATGCTGCCCCGGGCACTCAACCACTTTGCTTGCGGCAGCAAGTTTCACACGCGATGAACCAGCCGGCATTTTCCCGATCACATGCAGTGCTGCGTTCGCCAGTCGCCACGCTTGCACATTCAGCAGCGCCCAACCCGCGGCACCCTCATCTACCGCAGGCAACTGATCAGCCGGTTGCAGGGATTTGAAAAGCGACAACTGGTCGCCCGCCGCAGCACTCGCAAACAACACCACTGGAGCGCCGGAAGACTGGCCCTCAAGAATATGCGCCACTGCGCCGGGCAGATCGCCGCTGACTTCATAGCCGTTGTCGCGGGTCACGCTGCGGAACATCACCTCGGCATGCGTTGCATAATCCAGCAGCATGGCAATCGGTGTTCCATCAGTCGCCTGCACTTCAAGCACGTCGAGGCTCTTATCCGACGGGCCGTTCGGGTCGTTTCCGCTCTTCAAGCCGGCCGCTTCCCCGTTGTTGATGTTCAGCAACGCCTCGCCTCGCGCAAACGCCACACGCGCCGCTTGAAGATGAGCCATAGCCTCGCGCGCAGCCTGCAACGTCCCCTGCATCACGCGTTCCATCTCACGCGATTGCTGTGCGTCCGGCTCCCCGCCGTGATAACTGAAAAGTGGAACAACGTGCGTGTGCGTTGCAGCCAGAATCAAATTCGATTCTGGTATCTTCAGCGCCCCGGCTACAGCCTTGCTGAGTTCCTGCGGCTTTGGGATAGCCGTTACATCCACGATCACTATCGCAACCGTCTGGTTGCCGTCGCTCAGCACCAGCGCGCGTGCATAGAGCGCGTCGTGCACTCCAACGAAGGAACGCTCACCTTTGGCAACGTAAGGAAACTCGTCCGCTGCCGGAGTAATTTCCACCTTCGCCGCACCTGCGCGCAATGTCCCAGCGTCTGCTGCGTTACTCTGCGCATTCACCACGACCGGCAGAATGA
>CAIMNN010000513.1 GCA_903842845.1 uncultured Acidobacteriaceae bacterium
CGGTGCCGGGCAGGCCAGCTTGCATATTGATGGGGCGCAGAACGCGTGTGCCGCGCTCGCCGGATTTGAAGTACTCGATGAGTTCGCGCTTGTCCCATACGTGGTTGCCGGTTGTCATCACGTCGATGCCGAGGTCGAAGAACTCGTCGGCCAAGGATGGTGTCAACCCAAATCCACCCGCGGCATTTTCTGCATTTGCAATGACGAGATCGACATTGTTCGATTCCACAATGTGATGAAAGTGTTCACGAACAATCTTTCGTCCGGCACTGCCAAAAATATCCCCAATGAATAAGATCTTCACTCGGCGCTCTTACCTCTCATTAGTGGGAATAAAATCACGTCGCGGATGGAACGGCGGTTGGTGAGGAGCATGGTTAGGCGGTCGACGCCGATGCCTTCGCCGCCGGTTGGTGGCAGGCCATAGGCGAGAGCGCGGACGTAATCCTCGTCCATCTGGTGGGCTTCATCGTCGCCGCTGGCGCGCTGGGTGAGCTGGTCCTCAAAGCGCTTCTTCTGCTCTTCGGGATCGTTGAGTTCGCTGAAGGCGTTGCCGACCTCGAAGCCGCCGATGAAGAACTCAAAGCGTTCGACGTGCGCCGGGTCGTCGGGCTTGGCTTTTGAAAGCGGCGAAACTTCGGTCGGGTACTCGTAGATGATGGTCGGGTCAAAGAGGTTGGGCTCGACGACGGCTTCGAAGAGGTGATAGACCATCTTGCCGAGCGGCGCGTTCTTCATCGACTCGTAGTAGACCTCGTTGACCGCTGCGAGCAGGGTCTTGAGGTTCGATTGCGATTCGCCCTCGGGGTTTTTCTCCGGGCTGTTGGCGGCTTCGAGCGCCTCGACGGCCGCATGAAGATGCGATTGCAACTTGCCGGCATCGTCGAGAATCTGCATCGTGGGCTTGCCGCCGGCTTCCGCGGGCCAGTAGTGGCGAATGGCTTCGCGCATGGTGAGGCGCTGCCACTTGGCGAGGTCAATGGTGCGTCCGTTGAACTCGGTGACGGTTGTGCCGTTGACTTCCATAGCAACGAATGCGATGAGCTCTTCGGTGAGTTGCATCAGGTCGTGGTAATTCGCGTAGGCCTGGTAGAACTCGAGCATCGTGAACTCGGGGTTGTGCTGCGTGCTCACACCCTCGTTGCGGAAGTTGCGATTAATCTCGTAGACGCGGTCAAGGCCGCCGACGACGAGGCGCTTCAAGTAGAGCTCGGGTGCGATGCGGAGGAAGAGCTCCATGTCGAGCGCGTTGTGGTGTGTCTTGAAGGGGCGCGCTGCTGCGCCGCCGGCGAGTGGCTGCATCATCGGCGTTTCGACTTCGAGGTAGTCGCGGTCGTCGAAAAATTTGCGAAGAGCCTGGAGAACCTTGGCGCGCTTGACGAAGACCTCGCGGCTTTCAAGGTTGGTGAAGAGGTCGACGTAGCGCTGGCGGTAGCGGAGCTCCATGTCGGCGAGGCCGTGGAACTTCTCCGGCATGGCGAGCATGGCCTTGGCGAGGAAGGTGATGGTCTCGACGTGGATGGTGAGCTCGCCGGTGCGTGTGCGGAAGAGGTAGCCGGTGACGCCGATGTGGTCGCCGAGGTCGAGGAGCTTGTAGAGCGCGAAGCCCTGCTCGCCGACCGCGTCCTGGCGGACGTAGATCTGGAGGCGCTCGCCGCTCTGTTGCAGAGTGGCGAAGCCGGCCTTGCCCTGCGCGCGGATGGCCATGATGCGTCCGGCAATCGACACGTTGATGCGCTCGGCCTCGAGGGTTTCAGCGGTTGTGTCTAGCCAGTTGGTGCGGGCCGCGGCGATGGTGTGCGTGGCGCGGTACTGGTTGGGATAAGCGGCCTGGCCGAGCTTGGCAATCTCGACCAGCTTTTCTTTCCGCAACGCGAAGAGATTTTTTTCAAATTCAGAATCGAACACGGTGGTTCCTCTGTCTTAAAGACACTCAACAAACAGTATATCGTTCAATCGCTTGCGGGTAACAGTATCGCGCGGGTGGGCGCAGGCTGTATAAATCATGCGATGGCCTTTACACGTCCCAATCCGAAGGGTGAGAGCGAGAAGAAGCGCTCGGAGACGACGTCGCTGATGATGGAGGCTGAAAAGCTGATCCAGATAGCGGTGTTGCTGCCGTGCTCGACGATTGCGGGTTGGCTGCTTGGTGCGTGGCTGGGCCGGGTTTTTCATCAGGGATGGATGGGCGTCACGGGGCTGCTGGTGGGCGGCGTGTTGGGGATTCTGTACGTAGTGCGACTGGCGTTTTTATCACTGAAAGATACCGAGAAGTTGGAGCCTGAAGAGAAAGATAGTGAAGGGAATTAGAATCACCATATGTCAGATGAAAATAACTCCGGGTCACAGGAAGAGCATCCGCTGGCGCTGTTGAGCGATGAGGCCGCGATAGGCACGCTCAAGGGCGCGATGAAGTGGACGCTGCTGTTTACGCTGCTTGGCGCGGCGGCGTTGTGGATAGGCTCGGGGTGGCGCAATGCGGGAATGTTTGCGGTGGGCGGGCTGATAAGCGCGGCGAGCATTTACGAGTGGCAGCGTCTGATGAGGGTGTTCACGACCAAGATGGACCGAAAAGAAACCGGCTCCGGAACCGGGCTTGTGGTGGGTTTTTTCCTGCTGCGGCTGCTCTTTTTTGCGGCGGCCATTTATGTTAGCCTGAAGTGGATAGACGGCTCTGCTTTTGCCCTTTTAGTCGGCCTTGCTTTGGCAGTTATCACGATGGCATGGCAGGCTTTACGCCTCTTACGCAGCTGAGCCGGCCGCGAAATCTGCAATCTTAGAAAGAGCACTGCAATCCATGCCGGAATCGCTCGCAATCACCCGCCTGCTCAATCAATTGTTTGCCGGACCCATCGTCGCATTGCTGGGTCTGCTGCACATTCATCCTGCCAATGCGGCTGCGCCGATCGACGACACTTACGCGATTGAAATCGTGGTTGTGTTGACGATGATCGCGTTCTTCGCTGTTGTGCGCATGAACCTCTCGGTTGAAAAGCCCAGCTCAATGCAGCAGGTTGTTGAGATGTTGCACGAGGGCATCGGCGGCCAGGCGGAGCAGATCATCGGCCACGGGTATGAGCGCTTTCAGGCGTTTGTCACTTGTATATTTTTGTTCGTGCTGACGTGCAATCTGCTGGGACTGATACCCGGCATTGAGGCGCCGACGAAGGTTGTTGCGGTGCCGCTGGGGCTGGCGATTGCGACCTTTGTTTATTACAACTTTTACGGATTCAAAGAGCAGGGCGTCATCGGCTACCTGAAGCATTTTGCGGGGCCGGTGTGGTGGATAAGCTGGTTGCTCTTCCCGATCGAGCTCATCTCGCATGCGGCGCGTTTGCTTTCACTCACCGTCCGTCTTTGGGCGAACATGTTTGCCGGCGACTTGGTGACGATGGTGTTCTTTTCCATCTTCCCGATCGCGCTGCCGGTTGTTTTTCTTGCGTTGCACATCGGCGTTTCCATCATTCAGGCGTTCATCTTCATGTTGCTGTCGATCATCTACCTGAGCATGGCTGTGCAGCACGAGCACTAAACAGAGATCAGAGCTCAGAGATCAGAGCTCAGTAAAGATTCCGCCGGGGAGAAGCTTCCGCCTCGGGCCAACGGATAAGAGCCGCGAGCGTGAGGGGGCCAGCACGGTGAGCCTCAACCACCCACTGGCGGACAATTTTTGGGAGCTTGGAGAAACAATGCGTAAACTGCAAATGGTTCTGATGGCAATGGCCATCCTCTTCTGCGCCGTCCCGGTCTTTGCCGAGGGTGGTTCAACGACAATCGACCTCGCGCCTATCGGCATCGGTCTTGGCATCGCTCTCTCGGCTGGTCTTTGCGGACTGGGCCAGGGCAAGGCAACGGCTTCGGCGACTGAGTCGCTGGCCCGCAACCCCGGTGCACGCGCCGGAATCATGCTCTTCCTGATTCTGGGTCTCGCGTTTATCGAGTCGCTGACCCTGTTCACCTTCGCTACGATTTTTGCGAAGATCAAGTAAGCAGTTTGTAGTAACGGCAAACCCCGAGGAGAAATCCTCGGGGTTTTTGTTTTGTGCGGAGTTTGTGCAGGCTACTTTTTCATATGGCCCCAGTCGAAGTGGCGGCCGATGATTCCTTTGATGAGCCAGTGGTCGGTGGCGGCTGTGGGGCCGATGCCGACGCCGAAGTTGAACTCCCATTTGGGGTCGAGGTTGAGGTCGGTGGCGATGAAGAGCTGCTGCTGCTGGTTGTGCAGGCTGGCGATGTCGGTGATGCGCCCGTAGTCGGCGTAGTACTCGAGGCCTCCGGAGACTTTTTTGGTGAAGGCGTAGCTGAGCTTGGCGGCGGGGGCGAAGTCGAGGCCGAGTTTGACGCCGGGGCCGTGGAAGGTACGGTCGAGCGTTGGGTTGATGGCCCAGTACCATTTGCCCAGTTGCTGGTCGATGATCGGCCTCAATTCCAGCGTCCAGGTGTCGGGTGAGAATTTGGCGCGCTGATAGCCGACCTCGGCGGAGAGGCTAGCGCCGACGGGCCAGTGCCAGCTCTCAGGGGCACGTACGCGGGGGCGGATGTGCGAGCCGACCCATTGGGCTCCGGTTTCGGTTTGGATGTCGGTGAAGAAGTAAAAGCCGACCTCGGACCACTTGTTTAGGCCTTGGGTGAGTTCGATTGTTTCGTGCTCGGCGCGGAAGGTGGGCGGGATGCCGTCGATGGTGAGGCGCTGGCCGTCGGCGGTGAAGTTGGAGTGGAGCTCGACCATGAGGCTTTTGGGCGGCTCGGTGTCGGCGGCGTAGACCTGAATTTCGTAGTTGCCCTGGGCGCGGGCGATGGATGGAAGAAAGACGATGAAGGCAATGATGAGGATGGGGAAAATGCTGCGATTCAACGAGTACCTCCTTCTCAATCGTGCCTTGAGTGCGGCTGGAATGCAAATCGGGCGCGCGTGGCGGCGAATGGGCGGTGTATAACTCTGTGGAAAAGTTGTAAAAATCTTTGTCAAAGTATTGACTTTCAAGGGGAATTGGAGTCTTCTACTCGCATAGGAAAACTTGTTCCCAACTTAGGGCCCTTGGCCCGGCGTTGTGGCACGCATCAGTAGGCGTTTGAGCTGATGCGGTTGTGAGCGACTGGGCAACCAGCGCTGGATACGCAACAACCGCAGTGAGCGCTACTTGGCTGCCGTGTGATTCTTGCCGATACGTAGGCCGAATCCACTTCCGTATTTTTTGCGGAGGCTGCACGTGCTTAAGCGTTTGGTGGATTTGTTTTTGGGGCTGATGCTGGGCCTGTTCTCATTGCCGCTGTTGTTGCTGGCGGCGTTCCTCATCAAATTAGATTCGCGCGGACCAGTGCTGTTCAGCCAGTTGCGGATGGGGCGCGGCTTCAGGCCGTTCCGAATTTACAAATTGCGGACGATGGTGGTTGAGCGGAGCGGTTCTGCGGTGACGCTCGGCGCTGACCCGCGCATTACAAGTGTTGGCGCTGTGCTGCGCAAGTTGAGGGTCGACGAGCTGCCGCAGTTGTGGAATGTTATGAGCGGCGAGATGAGTTTGGTGGGTCCGCGGCCGGTGGTCTGCGAATTGGCGCATCAATATGAGGGAGAGTATCGGCTTCTGTTTGCAGCGCGCCCCGGGCTGACGGACCCGGCTACGCTGCGTTATGCCGATGAAGTGGAGCGCATGATGCGCGTGCCGGACCCGGCACTTTATTTCCAAACAGTGTTGATGCCGCGCAAGCTGAGGCTCTCACGTTTTTATCAGGAGCGTGCGACGATGCTTGCGGACTGTGGGGTACTGTTGGACACGGCGGTGCTGATTGCCGGAACCTGTCTTTTCTATCTGCGCAATCTGGTTATGATTGCACCTTATCCAGAACCAATCAGAGAAGAGAACTGACGTTACTCGCGGCCGCGTTTGCGAATCTCGATGTTGAGGCGCTTGATCTTCTGGTTGAGCGTCGAGAGCGGGATGTGGAACTGCTCGGCTGCGTCAGTCTGGTTCCAATTGCAACGTTCGAGCTTCTCGATGATGATGCGGCGCTCGATGTCTTCCAGAATGTCAAACAACGATGCGTTGGGATTGTGTTCGAGGAGCGCGTCCTGAAAGCTGCGTCCGGTGATGTGGCCGGGGAGCAGTTCGGAACCGATGAAGGGACCGGAGGAGAGGACGACGCCGCGCTCGATGCAGTTTTCAAGCTCGCGGACGTTGCCGGGCCAGTCGTAATCGACGATGGCGCGCATGGCGTCGGCGGAGAGTTTGCGCGGAGGCAGATCGTTTTCTTTGGCGAACTGTTCGAGGAAGTGCTGGCAGAGAAGCGGAATGTCTTCACGGCGCGCGCGCAGCGGAGGCAGGTCGAGCGTGATGACGTTCAGGCGGTAGTAAAGGTCCTCGCGGAAGCGGCCTTCGCGGACGGATTGACGCAGATCGATGTTCGTAGCAGCGATGATGCGCACGTCCACTTGAATTTCCTGAACTCCACCGACGTGCATGAAGCGTTTGTCCTGAAGGACGCGCAGAATTTTTGACTGCGTGTCGAGGGTCATGGTGGCGATCTCGTCGAGGAAGAGCGTGCCGTTGTTGGCGATCTCGAAGAGGCCTTTTTTGCTGGCGATGGCGGATGTGAATGCGCCTTTGACGTGGCCGAAGAGTGTGGACTCAAGCAGGTCGGCGGGCATTGCGCCGGTGTTAACGGGAACGAATGGTTTGTCGCGGCGCGGTGAGTTGGCGTGCAGCGCCTTGGCGATGAGTTCCTTGCCGGTTCCGCTTTCGCCCTGTATGAGGATGGTTGAGCGGCTGGGTGCGACCTGCGCGACGAGGTCGAAGATGCGCAGCATCGGGTCGCTCTTGCCGACGATGTTGTTGAAGCTGTAACGCTCCTTCATGGCGCGCTTGAGCTGTCGGTTTTCTTCCTCAGCGCGATGACGCGCGATTGCGCTGCGGATATCAGCTAGAAGCTTTTCGTTGTCCCAGGGTTTTTGTACGAAGTTTTCAGCGCCGGCGCGGATTGCTTCAACGACGTTGTGGACGGTGCCGTAGGCGGTGATCATGATGACGGGCAGGTCGGGGTAGCGCTCGCGGATCTGGGGAAGGATCTCCATGCCGCTTTGGCCGGGGAGCGCGAGGTCGAGGAGTACGAGGTCGAAGTTCTGCTGGTCGAGCGTACGCAGTCCCTCTTCACCATCGACGGCCATGCGAATCGTGTAGCCTTCGAGGTTGAGCAGAGTGTCGAGCGACTCACGGATGGAGGCCTCATCATCGATGATGAGAATTGAGCCGCCGAGGGCTTCTTTATCGTTCAGGGCGATGCCCTGTGTGAGTACATCCTCAGGCATGTACAGCCTTTCTTAACAGTGGAAACTCAAGATAAAAGGTTGTTCCTTCGCCCACCGCACTTTGTACTTCGATCTTGCCGGCGTGCTCCTGAATGATGCCGTAGCTGACAGCGAGGCCGAGGCCTGTGCCGCGACGGTCGCCGGGCCGGGGAGAGGTTTTTGTGGTGAAGAAGGGATCGTAGATTCGTTTCAGGTTTTCAGGTGCGATGCCGGAGCCGGTGTCGGCGATGATGGCCTCGACGTGGCCGTTGGCCAGCGTCTTCAAACGGAGTTGTCCACCACCGGGCATGGCATCTTTGGCGTTGAGGAGCAGGTTAAGGAAGACCTGTTGCAATTTGCCGGGGTTGCCGCTGATAGCGGGCAGGCCTTCGGCGAGGTCGAGATCGAGCTTTATCTGCGCGGTCTTCATCTGGTGCTCGACAAGCGAGAGGGTGTCGCGAATGACCTGGTTGAGGTCGATCTCGCGGAACTCGGTGGTCGATGTGCGTGAGAAGTTGAGCAGGCCGTTGGCAATCTCGGCTGCGCGGAAGCTTTGCGTGGTGATCTTTTCAAGGAGCGGGGCGAGGCGGTCGTCGCCGCGCAGTTGTTTGGTGAGCATCTGCGCGTGGGAGCTGATGACGGCGAGCGGCGTGTTGATCTCGTGCGCGACGCCGGCGGCGAGCAGGCCGATGGAGCTGAGCTTGTCCGCCTGAGTGAGCTGAGCTTCAAGCGAGACGCGCTCGGTGATGTCGTCGACGAGGAGGATGCGGCCGACGGGAACGAAGTCGCGTGAGAGCAGCGGGGCGACGGCGATGTTGGTGGTGCGTTGCTCTCCGGCGCGGGTCATCAAGCGGAACTTGTAGAGATGGTGAACGCCGGAGTCGCCGCGGAACTTCTCGAGCTCCGTGCAGAGGTCGTGCGGAAAAACGGTGGAGAGCTGTTTGCCGAGTGCTTCAGCGCGGCTGAGGGCGTACATCGCCTCCATCTGCGCGTTCCAGCTTTCGATGTGGTCATCGAGGTCGACGGCGAGAATGCCGACGTTGATGGATTCGACGATGTTCTCGTTGAACTCCTTGAGGCGCTCGAACTCGCGTATCTGGCGGCCGAGCTGCGCGTAGAGGCTGGCATTTTGGAGGGCGATGCCGATGTAGCTGGCGAGCGATTCGAGTAGCTCGACGTCTTCACTGGAAAGAAAGTCGCCACCGATGGTGCGGCCGAGGCCGATGATTGCGATGACGTGCGATTCCTTGCCATCCTGCACGCGACAGGGGAGGTAGTAGTTCAGGTCGAGCGAGGCTGCGCTCTCCTGCTCGGAGGGTAAGAGGTGCATCGCCTGTTGTGTGTTCTCAAGGAAGATGTGGGAGTGCTTCTGGTCGGCGTCAAATTTCAGGAAGCCGAGGTCGAGGTCGCGCGCTGAGAATATCTGCGGGAAGCCATGGGACGCGGCCATCTTGAGCTTGTCGCCCTCTTGCATGAAGACTGCGACACGCTCGACGAGGAGTGTGCTGGGCAGGCGTACAACGATGGAGTTGAGCAGTTCAGAGAGATTGGTCTCAGAGCCGAGGCTGCGGCCGAACTCGATGAGCGCTTTGCGGTAGTCGTAGCGCTGGCGGTCAAAGATGCGGTCGACCCAATTTTGAATCTTGCGTTTGAGCGGGTCAAAGAGCTGTGCGGTTATCAGAATTGCGATGACCAGGCCCCACTCCTTGACGGCTTCAGGCAGATGCAGGTGCACCATGACGCCTGCCAGCGCGATGATGCCGATATACGCGCCGCCGATGAGGCCTGTGGCGAGGGTGTAAGCAACGCCGCGTTTGAAGATGAGGTCGGTGTCCATCAAGCGGTAGCGGATGATGGCCCAACTGAAGGTCAAGGGCAGAATGACCAGTGTGAGTCCGGCGAAGCGGGTGAGCGTGACCGGGACCTCGATGTCGAGGAGGAAGGGAATGGCGTAGAAGAATGTGAACGGCAGAACGGCGAGCAGCGTTCCGCGTGTGAGCCATTTGAGCTGTTGGCGCTCGAGCGGGTTCCTGGCCTTGTTGGTGTTGTAGACGAAGAAGGCGGCTGCAACGATGTAGAAGATGGCGTTGTATGCGGTGCCAGCCTGTTCCAGATGATGCTTGAGAATGCCGGTAGCCTGCCACTCGAAGATGGCCATGGTCCAGAGGCCGATGAGTATGAGACCGGGCAGGTAAACGAGAGGCATCAGCCAGCGGCGGCGCGTGGCGGAGATGCGCTTTTCAGGGAAGCTGAGTGCGAAGTGGAGAAAGAGAGCGGGTTGCAGTGCTTCAGCGGTGATGTTGACCGCGTAAGTCGTCCAATCCAGCGCGTCGAGCTTGCCGGTATACTTGAGCGCGTTCAACGCGAATGAGACCAGGCAGAAGAGATAGAAGTGCGTTGCGCGTGGAGCGGTCCAGCGGCGGAGCAGGATGTAAATGCCGATGGCGAGATAGATCAGACCGATGAGGCGGAAGATATTCGCCATGCTGCGGTCGGGTGGCTCGGGGATTATCTCGACGGGATTTTCGAGCGGCAGGTTGTCGCGAATGATGATGTAGTTTGCGTTGCCGTAGACGCCGGCGTAATAGAGTGCGCGCTCAAGGTCAGAGACGCGCTCGACGGGCTTGTTGCCCACAGCGGTCAGAAGATCGTTGACCTGGATTCCGGCGCGCATGCCGGGGCTGCCGGTTGCTACGCGTTCAGCAACCAATCCGCCATGAGTCTCCACCCACCAGACGCCGTCGGTCGGCTGCTGGAAGTCATGCTCCTGGGCGAAGTTGCCAATCGCCAGCACCACCAGGGCCACCGTAGCGGCGGCCAGCAGTGTTGCCTGTAAGCGATTGACTAGATTGGTCTCCATGGGGGAGCGCCTCGTATCTCGAACAGAGTATTGATGCACGTTGAATGCCAAGTTGAAAGCGACGTTAACACAACACGTTACCGGCTGCAATCTGTTGAGAACAGACAAGATAACGACGAACGAGTATGTGGTGTGTCACCAACAAAACAAGCATTACAGGGAATTTCTTCAACATTTAGAATACAAGATTCAGTAAAGTGAAGGCTATTCCCATTCTTCATAGATTATAAGTTACTGAAAAAGAATAAGATTCTGGTAATTTGCGTCAGGACCTGAGGCAAAGCTATTGGAGCAATGAGAAAAGTGCCCCAACAAAAAACTATCCGCGGCGTGTAATCTTCGTGGGAGGAGTTGCAGTCTATCAGTGTGATGGCGACTGCAAGCATAGTTGAGCGAATGAGAGACGACGCAAGGCAGAACGCGGCCGTGGCCGAGCAGGAGTATGCGGCGGTGGCAGCGGCGCACCGGGCGCAGCTATTCCGGTTTCTCTTGTCGTCAACGCGTGACGCGGACCTGGCCGAGACATTGACGCAGGACACTCTACTGAAGGCGTACCAGAACTGGGGTTCGTTTCGCGGCGAATCAAGCGCGCTAACGTGGTTGATGCGCATTGCGATCAACCTGCAAAAGGACCACTGGCGCAACCGCAGGATGCAGTTCTGGAAGCAGACGCAGACGCAGGGCGTGAGCGTGGAAGAGGCAGCGGAGTGGTTGCCGGGTGGAGGCTCATCGCCGGAGACGCAACTTCTGGCGAAGGAGCGAGTGGCACAGGTTTGGAAGGTAGTTGAAAAGTTGAGCGAGCGGCAGAGAACGGTCTTTCTATTGAGGCATGTGGAAGAGCTGGAGCTGTCAGAGATAGCGAAGACGACAGGATTGAACGAAGGAACGGTGAAGGCACATCTGTCGCGTGCAATGGCGAAGGTGAAGGCCGAATTTGGAGGCAGGCAATGAATTTTATGAAGAACAAGACGACGCAGAGAACGGAAGCAGCGGCGCAAGCGAATTTTGAGGGTCAGGATTTTGATGCTCAGGAGCGCGAGTTGGCCGAGGTGCTGGGCGCATTCCGTCAGAGCGTTCACGCGTGGAGCGATGCGGAGTTCAATCGCGAGCGCAAACTGGTTCCGGCGCGCAGGCCGCTGTTTGGCTTCCGTCTTGCGGTTGCTTCCTCTTTGCTCATGATCGCCGCGGGTGTAACGGGCGGCATTACTGTGTACCAGCACTATCACGACATAGCCGTAACGCAGGCTCGTCAGGATGCGGAGAAGAAGCGCCTTGCAGACGAAAAGGCGCGGATAGACAAGATGAATCAGGATCAGATGGCCGGCCACAGAGAGAATGACGACGCTCTGCTCGCCGACATAGACAGCGACATTGCTCAAGAGAGCCCGGCGGCGATGGAGCCGCTGGCCAGCCTGATGGCTCGCTGAAAACAATCATGATCTCAACCTCAACCGGCAAGAAAACAACCTAAGGAGAATTGTATGAATTCGAAGGGATTTAAATTTGTTGTGGCGGTTGCCACATTTGCAGCACTGATGGGGTTCAGCGTACTCAATGCGCAGGGCCCGCAAGCCGCACCGGCCGCACCGAGCTTCGGCTCGCATCATCCGCCGATGGAGAAGGCGTTGGGGCCTAAGGGCGACCACGGCCGCTGGTGGGATGACCCGGCCTTGATCGAAAAGCTGAAGCTGACCGAGGACCAGCGCAAGGATATGGACGCGGTGCTGGACAAGCACAAGCCGGAGCTCATCGACCTGAAGGCCAAGCTGGAGAAGATGGAAGCGGAGATGGAGCCGCTGATGCGCGCCGACAAGCCGGATGAAGTCAAGATACTTGCCCAGATAGACAGATTGGCCGATGCGCGCAAGGAACTGGAGAAATCGAATGCACGCTTCCTGCTGGCGCTGCGCAGCAAGCTGACAGTGGACCAGTGGAAGCAGTTGGAAGCGATGCGCGCCCAGCACCATGAGAAGCATGGCGAGGAAGGCCATCACAGCCGTTCGATGCCGGGTGGACCCGGTGGCCGACCTGGTGCAGGGCCGGGCGTGGGAATGCCTCCGCCTCCTCCTCCGCCGCAGGCCGGTGGCCCCGGTGGGCCGATGGGCGGACCGCAGTTTGACGGGCCTGACGGCGATAACGACGATGAAACTCCCGATGCGGGTTTCATTCAGCCCATCAGTGATGTCAATGTGACGCGGGTGCTGAACCTGTTCAGTGTGGAGAACTCGATCTAACTTTTAATTGCAATGCGGTCCGGCGGCGGAGTAACTCTCTGCCGCCATTTTTTTGCGTATAACTATTCTTCGTCTGAAAGCAGAATGCGCAGGTCGCGCAGATTGTGACCGGTAGGGCCGATGTAGACAGCGTCGCCGAGCGAGGTGAAGAGCGGGCAGGCATCGAACTCGGCGAGCGACCGCTCCGGGGCAAAGCCAAAGGCCTTGGCGCGTGCGCGTGTGGTGGGGTCGGCTGCGGCACCGGCGGCTTCAGTATTTCCATCGGTTCCATCGGAGCCGGCGCTGAAGACCGTCATCACTTCACCGGGATGCGCGGCGAGCTTTTCAACACAGCTCAAAACAAATTGCTGGTTGCGTCCGCCTGCGCCGTGATTCGGCGGAAGCGTTACGGTGACTTCGCCGGCTGAGAGCAGGCAGAGACGTTTGTTCGTCTTGCGCAGCTCATCAAAGCGCTCCATCAGATAACGCGCGGCCTCGGCGTAATCCCAATCGTCGCAACTGTTGTCGACGACGGTGGTGTAGCCGGCGGCTTCAGCGAGTGCGCGTGCGCTTTCGATCAGGTCATGGCTTGAGAGCAGGACCTCGTACATCGAATCGCGGAAGGCCGGCTCTTCGCCGCTGAGGCTGGCGGCTGAGGTCGTGGTGCGCGCGTAGCCCGTCTTGGGATTGAGCATCGCTTCGGCCCAGGGCAGCCTGGAGAAAAGCTTTCTTCCTTTTGTGCCGGGCGACTCAGGCAAGTCCTCACGTTCAAAGAAGCGGCGCACCGCGGCGGGAAATTTATTGGCCAGCGAGAATTTTTCGATGAGGTTGTGAACGTCTTTGACTGTGGTGTGGTCGGGAGTGGTCGGCCCTGATGCCAGCGCATCGAGCGAGTGCAGGGGCACGTCTGGCAGCAGGATGGAGAGTTTGGCAGCTTCCGGTGCGGCGAGCGCAAGCCTTCCGGCTTTGACGGCGGAGAAGTGTTTGCGCAGAGTGTTGATCTCGGTGATGGTTGCGCCGCAGGAGATGAGCGTCTCGTGAAAGGTGATCATCTCTTCGAGCGTGATTGTGGGGTCAAGCGGGAGGTCGAAGATGGCCGAGCCGCCGCCCGAGATGAGGAAGATGACCAGCGTGTCTTTGCGGGCTTTTTTCAGAAGGTTCAGCGTGGCGCGTGCGGCGAGTGTGGAAGCGTAATTGGGCAGCGGGTGGCCGCCCTCAAAGTAGCGGAAGCGCCAGTTGCGCGCGTGCGGCAGATGATTGCTGCAACAGATGCCGCGCAATCCCTTGCGCCGGGGCATGCGGTTGAGCAGCGTTTCAAGCATGGGGCCGGCGACTTTGCCGATGGCGATAACGAAGATGCGCTTGTAAGCGTTGAGTTCGATGGTCTGCGGGCCGCTGCCGCCGGGGATGAGCCGCTGCAAAATTTGCCCGTTGAAGCGCAGGCGGCGGTCGAAGGCTGAGGCGATGTTGCAGTTGGCGAGCGCGCCCTGAAAGATGTCGAGCGCCTGCTGATGGAGCTGCTCCAGCTTGGTCGCGTATGAAACCGATCTCAACTCGCTCGTCACTTCGTTGTCCTTTTTACTCAGACGAATCCGGTGTTGCCTATTGCTGGGGAAGTGTTGCAGGGCTTGTCAGCCAATTCAAAAGTTCTGCTTGCATCTGCTGGAGCGCGCCGGAGAAAAAATGGTCGCCCCCGTGAATGAGTTTAAACCTTTTCGGCTCTGAAGCCGAATTGACGACTTCCGCGAGTTCGTCAACAGGCGCGAACTCGTCGCGGTCGCCGCTCAGGAAAAGCTTGGGCAGTTTGAGCGTCGGCAACGATGGATATGTGTATTGGCGGCTCTCCGCGCGCACCGGCAGACCCAACGCGGCCAGCGCGCAGACGTGCGAGGATGCGCTGCGTAACGTCAACGCTTCGACGGCCATCACCGAGCCGAAGCTGAAGCCGGCGAGAAGAATGGGAAGTGCGTATTCGGTTTGCAACCACTCAAGCGCGGCGAGAACATCTTCGCGCTCGGCAAGGCCGTCGTGCACACCGGCACTCCGGCCCACGCCGCGAAAGTTGAAGCGCAGCACCGGCCAGTTGAGGCCGTGGGCCGGGTCGTTGAGCGCTTTCATCGCGTGGTACACGACCTTGTTGTGCATGGTGCCGCCGCCGAGCGGGTGCGGATGGCAGACGAGCGCGGCACAGCGGGAGTTGGCGCCGCCTTGATTCAACAACGCTTCAAGGCGGCCTGTGGGGCCGTGCAACTCGAGGCTCTGAATGCGCGGTGGAAATTTCATGTGAGGTCTGTAATCAGTTTATCGCGAGCAAGAAAAATCCCCCGATGCCTTGTGGCCGCCGGGGGATTTTTTGCAGTTCTGGAGAAATTACTTGTCTTTGCTGTGTGTGATTGAGATCTGCGTTTTGCCCTTGTGTTGCGCAGGGTCTGAGTTGATGGAGACGATGACCACGTCCTTGTCACCCTTCTTGTAGGTGATCATGGCGGTAGTCCCCGTTTCCATGAACGATTGCTCGCCGAGGCCGGTCTTGCCCTTGTAGAAGGCGACGACCTTGTCGGCCGGATCGTCGGTCTCATAGACAGCCGTCATCATGCTGCCCTTGTCGGTGTTCATGTTGAAGCCGCCGGTGCTGGAGGTCGCGCCCGGGTAAGGATCGATGCCGAGTTCGTCGGCTGTGTAGGTCTTGCCGCCGCCAGCGGAAATATCGCCTTGTGGTGTGGAGATGGAAACCTGACCGTCCTTATCAGTGTGTATGGCCTTCGATACACGCCATACGCCATAACCTACTATTCCAACAACGATGAGTACCAGCACGAAGATGACTGCCGCACGATGAGGATGATCTTGCCTGCGCCGCCGCGTTCGCCTTCAGCCACGGTCAGGGGACGGGGAGTGATTGAGCTTGTCTTCACGTTCTTCTCCTTCGAAAATCGACCGCAATCCAAACAGGATGAGTGGCGTGCGGCGAGCAGTTTTATTATTCCGAGCAACTATACCGCAAACCCTGCCGCATTGGAGAGGGAAATCTTTGCAACTTCTACAGAATCACAGTGAGCTGTGAGCAGCGCCGAGTAAACCGCGCCAAATCAAAGGAAATTTGGGTTTTGGGGAGGAGCCAGAGTGTGGGCGCGCGTTCCGCAGATTAGTACGCCGGTTCAGATGGCACCGGCGGTTTCATAAAGCGGGAAGGGTCAGAGAGTTGGCGCGGCTGCGGAGAATGGATATTTCTGCCCACTTTGCATCAGTTCTTCTATCTCGGTGACAGGCGCGATGCCGCGTGCTCCGAGGGCGCGGCAGTTCAGGGCAGCGGCGGCTGAGGCGAACTCGAGCGTGCGGCGGACGGGCCAGCCATTAGCTAGGCCATAGATGTAGCCCGCGTGAAAAACATCGCCCGCTCCGGTCGTATCCTTTGCCGCAACCTGGTAGGCCGCGACCTTGAGCATTTCGTTGCCGTCCCAGGCGATCACTCCGCCCACGCCGAGCGTTGCCGCGGTGAGTTTGGAGTTGAATTTGCTGTGCAGGATGCGCAGAGAATTTTCCAGATTCGCGTCGCCGGTGTAGCGGGTGGGGAAGTCGCGGCTGACGATTAAATAATCGATGTTGGCCATGAGCTCATCGATGCCGGGGTAGAGCTCGTCGAGGTCGGCGACGGTCGCCATGCCGGCTTCGCGCGCCCATCGTGCTGCGCGTGTGGCGGCTGCAATATCGTGGCCGTCAGTGTGAAAGAGCCGCGCCGCGGTGACCCACTCCTGCTGGAGCTCGCCGGGCTGCAACTGGATGCGCTCGTCCTTGCGGCAGAGCACGGTGCGCTCGCCCTCGGCGTCGACAAGAATCAGCGATTGTGCGCTTGCGGCGTTTTGAACTTCAAGCAACTGCGCTTCGACGCCGGCGGAGCTGAAGGCGTGCTTGTGCAGCGTCGCCGCCGCGTCATCGCCGACTTTGCCGACGTAGCGCGTGCTCAAGCCCCAGATGGCGCAGGCGATGACGGTCGTCGCTGCCTGACCGCCGGGCAGAATGCGCACATCGCTGTACTCGATCTTGGAGCCGGATTCGGGGAACTTGTCGAGTTGTATGAGTGTGTCGGTGGCATTGAGCCCCACGCACACCAGATCGACGGTCTTGGTCGTACTCATCTCAACTATTTTAACGGTTCAATTTGATTCGAGCTTAGCGGAAGCGGTTGTAGCGCCACAGCGCGCGTGTGCCCACTACGACCGAGACGCCCATCACGATCACCAGTGCGACGACCCACGCAGTGTTCATTGTGAGTTGCGGGCGCTCAGCCCAAAGACCGAGAAGGACGAAGACACCGACGGAGAGCGCGAGGATGATGTAGTCGAGAAGGCTGCGGCTGGTGTCTGTGCTTGAAGGCGGCGCGTCGCCGTTGGATGCGAGCAGCTTTTGCGCGTCGAGGCCATAACGTGTGCACTCGCGCCGGATGGCGGCTTCGGTTGAGGCGGACTCGCGTTCTGTCTCAACGGCCATACTGACCAGGATTGCGCCGAGTATCATCACCAGCGAGCCGGAGATGGCGAGAAGTTTGTGCGTGGGATCGGCGTGCGCGAGTTCGCCAAAGACAAGCACGCCCCAGGCAAGCCCCCATATCTGATTGGTGTTGGCCAGCGGAATGCCGCGGCCGATGCCGAGAAATTTTGTGGCGTACTGCTGGAAGAGGTCGCCGATGACCCAGACGAATCCGCCGAGGAAAAGCCAGAAGAGCATTCCGCGAATCGACGACGAATGAAATACAGGTGCGTTGAAGCCACCGTCGAGTGTGAGAACCAACGTCAGCATCGTGCCCAACTCGCCTAAGGTAAATACGGTGACGAACGAGAGCGGCGACATTCCACTGATGTAGGCCTTGCGATAGGGGATGTACATTGTGCCCCAGAGCAAGCTTGCGCCGAGTGCGGCTGCGATGCCGCCGACCACGCGTTCGTGATGTGCGCTCTCCGCGTGTAAGGTGCTGAAGCCGAGCAGAATGGCTGCGGCGACGATTGCCGACGTGCCGAGCAGAACGCGGAGAATGTTCGCGCGGCTTGCGCCCTTCAATTCGCCGAAGAGGAGTCGGCCCCACAAGATGCCGATGAGCGAGTTAGTGTTCCACAGCGGAAACGCGATGGCGAGGCCGACGTTGCGAATAGCGAAGACAGTGAGCGTGTTGGCGACGGCCCAGAGCATTCCGGCGAGCACCGCCGGCAAAAGCAGTTGCCGGTTTTCACGGAGGTCGGCGAAGACGGAGCGAGTGCCACGCATCAGTGTGGGGAAGCTCCAGCGCGCAACGAAGACGCCGGCGACCATGCAGAGGGAGATTGCATACGGCGAGAGGCCGGTGTTGACGAGTTTTGTCGGAGCCTCAGCCGCGCCCAGCCAAACGCCGGCGGCGAGGCCGCACAAAACTCCGAGGCCGTGCCGCTTTGCGAGCGATGCCGCGCGTTCGGTGCTCATCGCAAGGTCACCAGCAATGCGATTCCCAGAGCGAGGACGACTATCGGTATCAACACGTGGCTGTCAGTAAAAGTGGCGCGGGATTTCTGAATAAAACTCATGACCTCGCCCACACTATCGGTCAGCTACAGTGAGTGTCAAGAAGCGCACGGGGAATGCGCTATTCTTGCTGTGATGAAAGCTTTGGATCCAATTGCGTTCACGCGCTCGCTGGTCGAGATCGAATCCACTACATACAGTGAGGGCGCGGTCGGCGACTTTCTCGCGGCGTTTCTTGAGGGCCGTGGCTGGGCCGTCGAAAAGACCTCCGTACCGCAGCCGGCTGAGAGCAAGCTTACCGGGCCGCGTTGGAATGTCTACGCTGCCAAGCCGGGTGTGACGCCGGTGCTGGTTTTCTCCACGCATATGGATACAGTGCCGCCTTACATTTCCTTCAGCGAGGACGATGAAAATATTTACGGGCGCGGAGTTTGCGACGCCAAGGGAATCATCGCCGCGCAGGTTGCGGCGGCTGAACAACTGCGCGATGCGGGTTACAAGGTTGGTTTGCTTTTTGTGAGCGGTGAAGAGCGCGACTCTGCTGGCGCAAAGGTTGCGAACGAAAATCCCAAGGGCAGCCGCTACCTCATCAATGGCGAGCCGACAGACAATCGGTTGGCGCTTGCGTCGAAGGGCGCGCTGCGCGTTACGTTGCGCGCGACGGGGAAGATGGGCCACTCGGCGTACCCGGAGCTTGGCGAAAGCGCGGTGCACAAACTGGTTGAAGCCGCGAACAGATTGCTCGTGCTGGAACTGCCATCGATAGAAGATGTCGGCCCGAGCACACTGAACATCGGTCAGATAGCCGGTGGTCGCGCGCCGAACGTTATCGCGGACCAGGCCGAGGCGCAGATATTGATTCGACTCGTCGGTGACTCCTCGCCGATTCGCGCGGCGGTTGAAAAGGCCGTCGCCGGACTTGCATCTGCCGAGTACACACTAGAAATTCCATTCGTCCGACTTCGCGCCGTCGAAGGCTTGCCGACAATGATTGCGAAGTTCACTACGGACATTCCCTGGCTCAGCAACTGGGGCGAGCCGCTGTTGCTCGGCCCCGGTTCAATTCACGTCGCGCACACACCGCATGAGAAGCTCGCAAAGAAGGAACTGCTCGAAGCGGTCGAGCTTTATGTTGAGGTCGTCAAACAGTTGCTCGCATAGTCCCCGTTTCCGCACGAGCGGCGTAACCATCACGGCATCCTGACTCATGCCGCGCGCATCTAATTTTCGTAACCAGTCAGGCACTGAGGCATCGCGTGAACTCACTTTCTAAATCCGCTTCGTCGTATCTCCGCACCGCCGCGCATCAACCCGTTCAATGGCACGCATGGGGCGATGAACCGTTTGAGCTTGCACAAAAAGAGCAGAAGCCCATCCTGCTTGATATTGGCGCCGTATGGTGCCATTGGTGCCACGTGATGGACCGCGAATCGTACGAGGACGCGGCGCTGGCCGCAATCATCAACGAACACTTTATTGCGATAAAGGTTGACCGCGACGAACGGCCCGATGTGGACGCGCGCTACCAAGCCGCAGTCTCGGCCATCAGTGGGCAGGGCGGATGGCCGCTGACCGGATTTCTGACGCCTGAAGGCAAACCATATTTTGGTGGAACGTATTTTCCGCGCGACGACCGCTATGGCCGACCAGGTTTTGCGCGCGTGCTGTTGACGATGGCCTCGGTGTGGCGCGACCGGCGCGAAGAGGCGCTCGATTCAGCGGCGAGCGTGATGTCGGCGATTGAAGAGAATGAAGCATTCAGCGGACGCGGCGGTGCGTTGAACCATGAACTGAGCGAGAAGATCGCAGCCTCGGCGCTGAAGCAGTTTGATGCGCGCCACGGCGGCTTCGGTTCGCAGCCCAAGTTTCCTCACCCTGCGGCGCTTGACCTGCTGATGCAGATTGCGGCGCGCGGCTGCGCACAGCAGGCTGAGATTCTGACGGCGGTGTCGACGACGCTGCTCAAGATGGGGCGCGGCGGTGTGTATGACCAGCTTGCTGGCGGTTTTCATCGCTACAGTGTCGACGAGCGCTGGATTGTTCCGCACTTTGAAAAGATGCTTTACGACAACGCTGCGTTGCTTGCGAACTATGTTCATGCGACGCGCATCCTGAAAGGTGATGTAGCTTCGGAGTGCGCGGAGCGTGCGCGAGAGATAAACCATTGGCTCGACGCGACGATGACCGACCGCGAGCATGGCGGCTTCTACACTTCGCAGGATGCCGATATCAATCTTGAGGACGACGGCGACTACTTTACATGGACCCTTGAAGAGACGCGCGAAGCGTTGGCCGACGACGTTGACGCGTTGAACTTCGCGATCGAGTATTGGGATATCCGCGAACTTGGTGAGATGCACCACGATCCGCAGAAAAATGTTCTTCATGTTCAGAAGACGCTCGCAGAGATTGCCGCTAAGGGCGGTCAGACAATTGTCGAACTCAACGCCTTGCTCAAACGCGCCCGTACAAGGATGCTCGCAGTTCGTGCAGAACGCCCGACGCCGTTCATCGACAAGACGCTCTATACAAGCTGGAATGCGATGGCCATCTCGGCATATTTGGATGCCGCACGTGGGCTCGGCAATGCGCAGGACTTCTCAGCAGAAGAAAAAGCTGCGTTGCAGAAGTTTGCGCTCAAGAGCTTCGACCGGTTGCTGGCGGCGGCTTACAAGGATAAGACGCTCTCGCACGTCATCGCTTATCACGATGGCTCGGCGTCAACAACAACGCCCGGCACGCTCGACGATTACGCCATGACGTTGCACGCCGCGTTGGACGCGTGGTCAGCGACGGGCGAGATGCGCTACTATCGCGTCGCCGAGTCGCTCGCGGATGCGCTGGCAACAAGATTTTTTGAGAGCAGTGAGAACGGCCTCTCCGGCGCATTCAACGACACCGACGGCAGCGGACACAAACTCGGCGCGCTTTCCGCTCGTCGCCGCCCGTTGCAGGATTCGCCCACGCCTGCCGGCAACCCAACCGCAGCCGCCGCGCTTCTTCGCATCGCCGCGCTCAACGGAAGCGCAGAGTACCGCGTGATGGCATTTGAAACGCTCGAAAGCTTCTCCGGCATCGTGGAGCACTTTGGACTTTACGTCGGCAGCTACGGGCTCGCGCTCGAGCGCCTCCTCGCCGAGCCGCATCAACTGGTCATCGTTGGGAACGACGCAATCGCCGCAGAGATGGAATCGCTTGCTGCAAAACCCTTCACTGTCGCGCGCACCATCATCCGCCTCACGCAGACAGCCGAACTTCCGCCCGCGCTCGCTGAGACCATCGGCCAGATGCCCGCGCAGGCGAAGACCTTCGCGCTTCTCTGCAACGACCGAACCTGTCTGCCGCCTGTTTATTCAACTGCGGAGCTAAAAATTTCGCTTTAAGCGTGGTTTGATGGAGAGTACTAAAACTTTCGTGAGATGAAACTCTTCATTCCCGATTTTTCTTTTTCATCTATACTGGCTTCAAAAATAATTCGGACGGTCTAACTTACCAGCGCCACTTTGGCGACGTCCAAGATGAAAGGGGGATGGGATGCACAGCAGATTCTTCATCCGCGCGATCTTTGCAGTTACTTTGTTGGCCGCATCGCTTGCGCTTACGCAATCCGCACAGCAAAGCGCTTCCACGCAGACGCCCACACCGCCCCTGCCGCCTGCAAATCCCAGCGCCTACTTTGATGAGAGCGTCAAGCTCAACCAGATGGCGGTCGAACTTCAGCAACAAGTCACGAAGAGCTCCAAGGACCAGCTATCGGTCGACATCATCCGCAAAGCCGATGCAATCGAGCACCGCGCTCGCGACCTCAAAGAGCGAATGAAGGGACAGTGAGCGATGAACCGATTCACCTCGATCAGCCTCATCACTTTCGCCTTCCTTCTTTTGGGTGGCAGCCTGTTGCACGCCCAGCCCGGCTTCAAAGAGGCACACACCGACGTCACATCGCCCTTTTTTGTATCTGATAACGAACACGATTATAACGCCGCCCTCAAAATGGCTCGCTGGGCCAATGTGGCACGGCAAAAGCAGTTGGTGAAAGACACAGCCCGTCTTGTCGAGCTGACCCGTCAGTTCAAGGAGCATATGGCTGTGGCCGGCAATGCGCGCCCCACCGAAGCCGACATCAAGCTCATGGCGCAGATTGAAAAGCTGGCCCACTCCATACGCGAAGAAATGGCCAATGCCGGCTCCTTGCCTCCACCGCCGCGCCCGCATCCGGATATCTGGTAGAGGTGGTTGCATGTAGTTCGTCACAACGCAATTGGCGGAAATTTTCTACAATAAATTCTGAAGCTTTTTATCCACTCAAATTGAGCTCACCCGGCCTATCCGCGGCATCTGCGGATTGATACAATCGTCGAGGTGGTCCGCCTTTTTCCATGGGCGGGCAGGAGGGATGTTGATGGCAGTCATTGTCACCAACTCGGTCGAAACTGGCGCGCACAACAAAGGCGTGACCAAGGAACTCCTCGTTGAGTTCTACCGGCTCATGTACCTCTCGCGCCGCATTGACGACCGCGAGATCATGCTCAAGCGCCAGCAGAAGATCTACTTCCAGATCAGCGGCGCCGGCCACGAGGCTTTGCAAGTGGCCGCGGGCAAGGCCATGCGCTCGGGCTACGACTGGTTCTCGCTCTACTATCGCGACCGCGCGCTCTGCCTGGCGCTCGGCTGCACAGCTGACGAGATGCTGCTGCAAGCCGTGGGCGCGGCAACCGACCCCTACAGCGGCGGCCGTCAGATGCCGACACACTGGAGCAGCACCGAGCGGCACATCATTGGAATTTCTTCCTCGACGACCACACAGCTTCTGCATGCCGTCGGTTGCGCCGAGGCAGGTCGCTACTTTGCCAAGCACCCTGAAGCCGCTGCGGTCCCCGAAGGCATCAACTTCGACTATCGCCGCTTCACCAATGTCACCTTCCACGGCGACGAGGTCGCGTTGACCACCGTAGGCGAAGGTTCAACCTCTCAGGGCGAGTTCTGGGAGGCGTTGAACACCGCCTCTAATCAAAAGCTGCCGGTCATTTTCTGCGTTGAAGACAACGGCTACGCAATTTCCACTCCGCGCGAGGTCAACACGCCCGGCGGCAGTATCAGCAAGCTGGTCGCGAACTTCCCAAACTTCCATTTCGCTGAAGTGGACGGCACCGACCCCGAGGCCAGCTACAACTGCTTTGCTGAAGCTGTGGCATATTGCCGCGCGGGCAAGGGCCCGGCCTTTGTCCACGCGCACTGCGTCCGGCTTTACTCGCACTCGCTCTCAGATGACGACAAACTTTACCGCACCGCCGAAGAGCGCGATGCCGACGCGCTGCGCGATCCCATTCATAAGTTTCAGATGCGGCTACTGCGCGAGAACGTTCTCACCGCGGAAGAGATAACGGCGCTTGAGCACAAGGTCGACCAGGAAGTCGAGGCGGCAAGTGAGCGCGCGTTAGCTGCACCGTTGCCTGAGGTCAGCTCCATCACCGAGCACGTTTACTCCGAAGACCTGAATCCTACCGACCCGGCAATCGCTACCCAGCCTGAGTTCGAAGGCGGCGACCGCACCATGGCCGACCTCATCAACCACTGCCTGCACGACGAGATGCATCGCGACCCGCGCATCGTCATCTACGGCGAAGACGTGGCTGATGCAAGCCGCACCGACGCGCTTGAAGAGGTCAAGGGCAAAGGCGGCGTCTTCAAGCTCACTGCCGGTTTGCAGCGTGAGTTTGGCTCAGAGCGCGTCTTCAACTCGCCGCTCGCTGAGGCCAACATCGTCGGCCGCGCTTTCGGTTATGCCATCCGCGGCATGAAGCCGGTCGTTGAAATTCAGTTCTTCGATTACATCTGGCCCGCAATGCACCAGATCCGCAATGAGCTCTCGGTGATGCGTTGGCGCACCAACGGCGACTGGGCTTGCCCGGTCGTAATCCGCGTGCCCATTGGCGGCTATCTCACCGGAGGAGCTGTTTATCACTCCGGCTCGGGCGAGTCCATCTTCACGCACCTGCCAGGTCTGCGCGTCGTCTTCCCGTCGAACGCGCTAGACGCGAACGGTCTTCTGCGCACTGCCATTCGCTGCGCTGACCCCGTGCTCTTCCTGGAGCACAAGCGCCTCTACCGCGAGACCCACGACCGCGCGCCATACCCAGGCCCGGAGTACATCATCCCCTTCGGCAAGGCGCGGACAGTGCGCGAAGGCAGCGACCTTACCGTCATCACATACGGCGCAGTTGTTCCGCGCGCGTTGCAGGCCGCGATGCGCGCAGAACGCGAGCACAACATCAGCGTCGAGATTCTCGACCTGCGCACACTCGCCCCATACGATTGGGAGGCGATTGCCGAAAGCGTTCGCAAAACAAGCCGCGTTATTGTTGCGCATGAGGACATGCTCAGCTGGGGTTACGGTGCCGAGATTGCAGCGCGCATTGCCGATGAGCTCTTTGACGACCTAGATGCGCCGGTCCGCCGCGTTGCATCGATGGACACCTATGTCGCCTACCAGCCCATCCTCGAAGACGCAATCCTGCCTCAGCCTGAGCATCTGCTTCAGGCAATGGTGGAGTTGAAGAAGTACTAAAGACAGATATCAGAAGTCAGGGATCAGACAAAAGGCAAGCGGGAATTTATCCCGCTTGCCTTTTATTTCTACTTCGCCGCCGGTTTATCGGCTGGTTTATCCGTCGGCTGCTCGATCGGCTGTGCGAGATGCAGCTTGCTCATCTCTTTGGCACCGACGCCTGGGTCCTGCATAGTCACCTTGATGCCTGTGGCCATCGCCTCCGAGGTCCATTTCATGTAGTAGGTTTTGCCGGCCTCGGCGTCGAAGCGGATGCGCTCGTTCTCCTTCTTCGTTTCATTCTTTATCGCCGCGTAGCTGGACATGGCTGCGCCGCCTGCATAGTACATCTCAGGCAAACCGACTACTACCACCGTGCCAGGGGCCACTTCCATCCAGGCATACTCGCCATTCTTGAGGTATGCCCAGTAAATGCCATTGATGTAGAGATGGTCGTGCGCCGCTGAACCGGTGAATCGGCTGGGGCGGTAGATGTAAACCAGAGCCTTCCCAGCCCCAGGCGCTGCCGGTGCTGGTTTTGCTTCCGGCGCTGGTTTTGCCTCTTGCGCTTGGGCCGTCTTCAAACCGGCAAAAAGAAGTATTGCGAAGAACATGAATAACGTGATTCGTGCGAGTCTCAGCAACTCGCCGCTGTTTCTGGTTGTCATTTTTTGGATTCCTCCCCATCGTTTTTTTGAAGTGAATAAACTTGCATTGGCTCTGCGGGGAAGTTCAGAGTCAGCTTTTAACCGGGATTGCGAAGACGGTTTCCCGGACGCACAAATTGTACGCGCCTCCGACGCTGCTGTAATGTTTATTTCTATGGTGGACTGTGACGAGTATGACGAGCGATGAGATCGGCTCAATCACAGGCTCTCTTTTACTATTCCAGTCCTCATAGTTATAGTTTGAATGTGGTTTGTATTTATCTGATCTCTGTTCTCTGAACTCTACTCTCTGCCTCCTGCCTATGCGAATTCTACTGATAGCCAACTACCGGCCCGACGCACAGCAAAGCATGCAGCGCTATGCCGACTGGCTGGAGCGCGCGCTCATTGGCCGCGGTCATCAGGTCACCGTCATCAGGCCCGAGCCGTTCTTCTCGCGGCTGACCTTCGGGACTCGCCGACTCGGTGCAGTAGCCAAGTATCTCGGCTACATCGACAAGTTCGTCCTATTCCCATTCAAGCTGCGTTCACAGGCGCGCAAGCACGAAGTCACACATATCCTCGACCACTCGAACTCGATGTATATGGCGCATCTCCGCGGCCGACGCGCGCTCATCACCGCGCATGACCTGCTCGCCGTCCGTGCTGCGCTTGGTGAATTTCCTGAAGCTGGCACCGGCTGGTCCGGGCGCATTCTGCAAAGGTGGATTCTTCGCGGTCTCGCAATATCACCGCGCTTTATTTCTGTTTCACAAAAAACCGCTGGCGACCTCTTCGCGCTGCTGCCGCAAACTCCAGCAGAGAATCTCTCCGTCATTCCCAATCCACTCAACTGGCCTTACAAGCCGACTTCACAACGCCCTGCATTCGTCGGCATCCCCGAGCCTCACCGCACTCAACTCAGCAACGGCGCGCCGTACATCTTTCACGTCGGCGCGAACCAGTGGTACAAAAACCGGCTCGGCGTATTGAAGATTTTTTCAGAGCTTCGCAAACTCCCCGGCTTCACCGGTACAAAACTTTTAATGGCCGGTAAGCCGTGGACACTACCGATGCGCGAGTTCCACAGCGTGGCCGGGCTCGGCGAGTGCGCCTTCGAGCTCGGCACGCTTGAGACAACGGAAATGCAGGCCTGCTACTCACACGCGCTGGCGTTGCTGTTTCCATCGCTCGAAGAAGGCTTCGGTTGGCCGCTTGTTGAAGCGCAGGCCTGCGGCTGCCCGGTCATCACTTCAAACCGCCCACCGATGAACTGGGTCGCTGGCGCATCCGCCGAATTCAATCCGCCTGCCGCGTTGTTAATTGACCCGACCGATCCCGCCACCGCCGCCCGCACCATCGCCGCCGAACTTGCACCCAACCGAGGCGCGCTGATTGACGCCGGCTTCAAAAACCTCGCCCGCTACGACGAGGCGCAGATTCTCGACGAATACTGCTCACTGTATGAATCTGTAGCTCAGGGCAAGTAAAATAGACCGATGACCAACGCAGTTCAGGCAATCAGCGCAAATGGGGTGAAGCTGTGCAGATGAGAAACTTCTTCCGCCTCATGCGTTATGGCCTGCCTTATCTGCTTCAGGGCATTCCCGGCGTAATTTTGCTTGCAGTGGTTGGCTTACTCGACGCGTTGCGCGTCCTGCTCTTCGTCCCCATTCTTGGCGTTGTGCTCAATCCCCAGAATTCCACTCAGCATCTCTGGCTTTTTGGCGAAAACACACCTCAATGGATTCAGATCGATCTCCATAATTTCGTTCCTTCTTATTTTCACAACGCATGGTCGGTCGTCGCCTTTGCGCTTATCGTCTCAACGCTCATCAAAGGCATCTGCGACTACCTCGGCACTTACCTCGTCAACTACGCCGGCTTCGGAACCATCACCGACCTGCGCAATCATCTCTACGAGACCATTCTCCGCCGCTCCATCAGCTTCTTCCATCGCCACCCCACCGGCACAATCCTCTCCACTCTCATCAACGACGTCGAGCGCACGCAACTGGCCGTTAGTTCCGTCTTTAGTGAGTTCCTTCAGCAATTCTTCACCTTCCTCTTCACCGCCGCTGTTGTTATCTTCCTCGGTGGCCGATTGAGCTGGGCGCTGTTGCTGTTTATTCCTGTGGTCATCACCTCCTCGCGCCGCATTGGCCGCGAGGTTCGTACACGCACACGCTCAGGCCAAGACAAGCTCGCTGAAATTCAAAACATCCTCCATGAGACCATCACCGGCAATCGCATCGTCAAGGCATTCAACAACGAGCTCGGCGAGATAGTCCGCTTCCGTTCAGCCGCCAGCCGCCTTTTCCGCGCCAACCTGCGCAGCGTACGCGTTCAATCCATCAGCTCGCCGCTGATGGACACTATCGGCTCCATCGCCATCGCGCTGCTCATTGGGCTCGGCCGCAACGAGATTCTGCACGGCCGCATGGACTCAAAGGTTTTCATCCCCTTCATCATCGCGCTCTTCAAGCTCTACGACCCGGTGCGCAAGTTCGCTTTCTTCTACAACAGTTTTCAACAGGCGATGGGCGCGTCCGGCTCCATCTTCAACTTCCTTGATGTTGAAGACGACGTAAAAGAGCCCACACACCCGCGCAGCCTGAAGCCCTTCCATCAAGCAATCAAATTTGAGAACGTCTGCTTTGCCTACTCCACTGAAGAGGGCGAGCGGCAGATTCTGCACGAGATCAATCTCGAGGTCAATGCAGGCGAAGTGCTGGCGCTAGTTGGCCCCAGCGGCGCGGGCAAAAGCACGCTCGTCAATCTGATTCCGCGCTTTTATGACGTCAGCCTCGGCCGCATCCTCATCGACGGTGCCGACATCCGCTCTGTCAGTCTCAACACGCTGCGCAAGCAGATTGGCCAGGTGACACAAGAGACAATCCTCTTCAACGACACAGTGCGCAACAACATCGCCTACGGCCAACCCGACGCTACCCAAACTCAAGTCGAAGCCGCAGCACGCGCCGCGCTAGCGCACGAGTTTATTCTTCAAATGCCGCAAGGATACGAGACCATCATCGGCGAAAAAGGCTTCCGTCTCTCCGGCGGCGAGCGTCAACGTATGGCAATCGCGCGCGCCATCCTCAAGAACTCGCCGATTCTCATCCTCGACGAAGCCACATCGGCGCTTGACTCAGAGAGCGAATCACTGGTGCAGGCCGCGCTTGCCAACCTGATGCAGGGCCGTACATCGGTCGTCATCGCGCATCGTCTCTCCACAGTGCGCAAGGCCAATCGCATCGTCGTACTCGAAGATGGCCGCATCACATCAATCGGCACGCACGATGAGCTGCTCAACTGCTCGGCCACTTATCAGCGCCTCAACCAATTGCAATTTATGGACTCGCATGAGCCTGCCATCGTTGAGGCTGAAATTGAATAGAGAAGGGAATTAGCATGATGAAGAGGTTCACACTGTGACCATCCACTCCATGACCGGATTTGCCCGCGTGCAGGTGCGCGTCAACGATCGCATCGCTTATCTACTCAGCCTGAAGGGCGTCAATCACCGCTTCCTTGATCTCTCGCTGCGTCTGCCCTCGGGTCTCGACGCGCTTGAAGTCGAGCTGCGCCGCATCCTCAAGGACAACCTCATCCGCGGCCACGTCGACCTCACACTCCAAATCGACCGCCAGGCCCAGCAGCGCGCCGCATACAACCGCGAAGCCCTCGCCGCCTACATCGACTCATTCCGCGCCGCACGCGAGGAGTTCACGCTCACGAGCGAGCCAGACCTCAACCAGATCTTCCGCCTGCCCGGCATCTTCGACTCCGACTCGCGCGCCAACACCGATGAAGACATGGCCGAGCTGGAAGCCAGCGTCCGCGAAAATATTCTGCCGCTCGTGGCCGAGTTCAAGCAGATGCGCGCACGCGAAGGCGAATCGCTCGATGAAATTCTAAACGCAACCCTCGACCGCCTTGCCGCAGCCGTCGCCAGTGTCGCCGAGATTCGCCCCGAGGTCGAAGCCCGCTATCAGGCTCGCCTAACCGAGCGGCTCACCGCTGCTGTCGGCGGAACCTTCGACAAGCAGCGCGTGCTCGAAGAGATTGCAGTGATGGTCGAGCGCAGCGACGTCGCCGAAGAGATGGAGCGTTTGACCACACACATCGGCCACTTCCGCGAGATTCTCAACACCGACGGCGAGGCCGGCAAAAAACTCGACTTCCTACTTCAGGAGATGAACCGCGAGGCCAACACGCTGCTCTCCAAGACCGGCGGCGCGGGCGGCAAGGGAACCCGCGTCACCGAGCTCGGCCTCGCCATGAAGTCCGAAATTGAAAAGGCGCGCGAACAGGTCCAGAACGTCGAGTAAGCAATTGTCTAGCTGAGTTTTGAATCTAATTTATTCATGGCATCTACGGCTGACAAAAGGATTAGCTTGTTGATCTTTTCCAGGCTTAGCATCGCTTTGTCTCCGGTGATTAACCAATCGCAATGTGCGGCAATCGCCGTCCCTATCACGACATCATCAGCATCATCCGCTGCCA
>CAIMNN010000514.1 GCA_903842845.1 uncultured Acidobacteriaceae bacterium
CACCCCGCCATCCCCACGCACCGCCAGCCCGCGCATCTCTACAGCCGCATCCAATCCAAGCTTGGCGTTGAACTTCTGCGCTCCGACCTCGACCTCGCGCGCCTCGTCGAGCAGCGCCTCCCCCTCACCTCCGTCGATTCGCTCTCCCGCAACACCCTCAGCGACGACGAGGTCTATCGCCTCATCCTCCCGCGCCGCACTCTCGTCCACCGCAAAAGCCGCAGCGAGTCGCTCACTCATGAGGAATCCGATCGTGCCGTCCGCATCGCACGCATCTCCTCGCTCGCTGAAGAGGTCTTCGGCAACGACGAAAAAGCCGCCCGCTGGCTCCGCAAATCCAAGGCCCGCTTCGATGGCCGCGCTCCTTTCGAGCTCATCGCCACCGAGGCTGGCGCACGTCTCGTTGAAGAGATGCTCCTCCAACTCGACTACGGCTTCACCGCCTGAGACCTCATGTTCCTCTGGCGCATCAGCAACTACGCAAACCTCGATGGCTCCGGCGGCCTCCACGTCTCCGGTCGCTGGCACACCAAAGGCCATCCCATCCTCTATTGCGCCGCCAATCCATCCACCGCGCTCCTTGAAGTCCTAGTCCACATGGAGCTCGACGCTGAAGACCGCCCCGAGCATTTCCAGGTCCTCAAGATTGCCGCGCCCAACACCATCACTCCAAAACGCATCAAACCAGCCGACCTCCCACAAAGCTGGCGCACTGATCTCCACGTCACTCAAGCCATCGGCGACCAATGGCTACGAGCCCGCCGCTCACTACTTCTTGAAGTCCCCAGTATCCTCGTCCCTGAAACCACAAACCTCCTCGTCAATCCGCTTCATCCCTCCATCACACGTCTCAAAATCTCCAAGGTCTATCAGCACCCCTTCGACACGCGCTTATTCGATTAACACGTTCGCTTCTTCCAGCAAAATCCCAGTAAAATCATTGCTACACATCCCCCAGTCGCCGAGGCCAAACACAATGAAGCGTTTCATCCTCTTTACACTCGCACTGCTCTCCGCCACAACCCTCACCGCGCGACCTCCCGCGCAAAGCGCGGCTACGAATACCGACTGGCGCACCCCCTCCGAAGCCTCCAACTACCGCACCACTCCCAACTACGCCGACACACTCGCCTACATCGACCGCGTCGCCGCAGCCGCTCCCACCCAGATCCGCGTCGAAACCTTCGGCAAAACCGGCGAAGGCCGCGAACTCAAACTCGTCATCGTCTCCAAAGACGGTCAGTTCGACCCCGCCGCCATCCACAACTCCGGCCGCGTCATCCTCCTCGTCCAAAACTCCATCCACGCCGGCGAGATGGACGGCAAAGACGCTTGCCTCCAACTCCTCCGCGACCTCGTCATCACCAAACAAAAAGCCGTCCTCCTCGACCATGTCGTCCTCGCCTTCATCCCCGTCTACAACATCGACGGCCACGAGCGCCGTTCCGCCTTCAATCGCATTAACCAAAACGGCCCCGACGAAATGGGATGGCGCGCCAACTCGACCAACCTCAACCTCAATCGCGATTACATGAAGGCCGACGCCCCCGAAACCCGCGCCCTCCTCGCCCTCATCAACCAACTCCGCCCCGACTTCTTCGTCGACGACCACGTCACCGACGGTGCTGACTTCCAGTACGACGTCACCTTCGCCGCCGACGACAGCCCCGACAATCCCCCCGCCACCATCGAGTGGCTCCACGCCATCCAGCCCGCCATCGCCGATGCCGTCAACAAAACCGGCCACCTCGCCATCCCAACCTTCATCGAATTCGTCGACGAAGCCGACCCAACCAAGGGCCTCGCCTTCAATGAATTCTCTCCGCGCTTCTCCACCAACCAGCTCGCCCTCAACAACCGCCCCGCCATGCTCGTCGAGCTGCACATGCTCAAGGACTACAAAACCCGCGTCACCGGCAACTACGAACTCCTCGCCGCTCTCATGGACGCACTCGGCCGCGACTCACAAAAGCTCATCGCCCTCAATGCCGCCGCCGACACCGACTCCGCGCAACTCTCCTCCTCGCCCGCACCCTATCCACTCAAATTCACATGGAGCGGCCAAACCCAGCCCATCCTCTTCCACGGCTTCAAAGCCACCATCGAGCCCAGCGAAATCTCCGGCGCTCCTTGGATCCGCTACTCCCACGAGCCGCTCGACCAAACCATCCCCATGCAGATCGGCGCAAAAACCGCATCCTCCGTCTCACTCCCCGCCGCATACGTCATCCCACAACAGTGGACCGCCGTCATCAGCGTCCTCTCCGCGCACGGCGTCGAAATGCGTACCCTCACCTCCGACTTCACCACTACCGTCGGCCGCTACAACTGCTCCGGCTTCACTTGGCAGCCGCGCCCCTATGAAAGCCACCACCCACTCTTTGCCGCCGAGTACTCCGGCGCCAACGCCAACTCCGCCGCTGGCTGCACACTCACCGAAGAAAAAACCACCATCCCCGCAGGCTCCATCCTCGTCCCGCTCAACCAGCGCCTCGCTCAGGTCGCCATCCACTGGCTCGAGCCCATGGCACCCGACTCCGCTCTCAGTTGGGGATTTTTTGACACCATCTTCGAGCAAAAGGAATACGGCGAAGGCTATGTCCTCGAGAAGCTCGCACGCGACATGCTCGCCAAAGACCCTGCCCTCAAAACCGAATTCGAAGCCCGCCTAAAATCCGACCCCAAATTCGCCGCCAATCCCTACGCGCGCCTCAGTTTCTTCTACGAGCGCTCGCCCTGGTACAAGTCCAACCACATCGGCGAGTACCCGATCCTTCGCCTCAAATCCCTCACCGGCCTGCCCCTCAATTAGTCTCTCCACCCGCAGCACAAAATAAAAACTCCGGGCCCCAAGCCCGGAGTTCAAAATCACATTCAATATTTTCAATCTAATTTCAGAAAACCTGCACTCTTTGTGATCTTTTCAGTGCTGCCGCCTCTTCGATACCACGCTTGCTCGACGTTACGGTCACCCTGAATCTAAATTTATTCTTCTTGCACCGCTCTTACTTCCTGGCTGCGCACGTGTTGACTTCGATCAGTGTGTACACCGGGCAATGACCCGTGATACCTGTCAACAACGGCAAAAGTCCAATCAGAAAGAACCAGTGCAGTTCGCTTTTTACAACGAAGAGCAGGCTCAAAATCACCAGCCCCAGTACGATACGGATGATCCGGTCGACCACCCCTGTGTTTACCAACATATAAACCTCCATGCATGTAGGCAAAAGCAGGTGAAACACCCCTGTTTTCACTGGCCTCACATTACCTCAATAACGTTACCCTCGACCATTGCCCAATCAAGTTTTCCTGTGCAAATTCAGCTTTTTTCATGTAGATTTCGCCTATTCTTGCCCCCGCCATGCCTATCTTGTTGGTGCTAAACATTATATCCGTAAGCAATGAATTACATTTCCGCAACTCATTGATTTAGAAGTTTTTATGAAACTTGAATTATTTTCATTTACACTGCAAACCGCCCAAGCTATCGTTTACATGCAATCAATTCTCAATTCTTAAGGAGACCCAAAATGCACCTCGCCCTCGCACTGCTTCAAAGCTCCTCTGACAGCCCCTCTGGCGCAGCCACCGCCGGAATCTTCGCCGCCATCTTCTTGGTCTATTTGGTCATCTTCGTGATCATGATGATCGTCATCCTCATCCCCTTCTGGTTCATCTGCAAAAAGGCAGGCTTCTCGCCTTGGCTCACTCTCTTGAACTTCATTCCCTTCGGTACACTCATCCTCCTTTACATCCTCGCCTTCGCCGAGTGGAAAACAACCCAGCCCCAACAACTCACTCCGCCGCCACAGGTTTAATACTTCTTGCTGCACACGGCGCGCCTGCTCCTCAGCGGACGCGCCTTTAACTTAGCGACAAAATGCTAGCATCTATATAAATATGTCAGTTCAAGTCTCCGCCTCCGCTGCCCCCCGTGTCCGCTTCGCTCCCTCGCCCACCGGCTTCCTCCACGTCGGCAGCGCCCGCACCTTCATCTTCAACTGGCTCTTCGCGCGCCATAACAACGGCACCATGGTCTTCCGTCTCGACGACACTGACGTCGAGCGCAACACCGACTTGAGCGTCCAATCCATCTTCGAAGGCCTTCAGTGGCTCGGCCTCAACTGGGACGAATCCTACAAACAATCCGAGCGCCTCGACCTCCACAAAGCCGCCGCCTGGCGCATCTTCGACCGCGGCCTCGCCTATCGCGACTTCACCCCCGCCCACACCGGCGACTCCGACAACTCCAGCGCCCAGGGCGCTTGGCTCTTCAACCCCGGCATGAGGGAACTCTCCCGCGATGAGTCCGACCGCCGCGCCGCCGCCGGCGAACCCTTCGCCCTCCGCTACCTCGTCCCACGCAACCAAGGCCGCATCGTCAAATTCAACGACGCC
>CAIMNN010000515.1 GCA_903842845.1 uncultured Acidobacteriaceae bacterium
CGCGAGAGCTCTTCGCGGATCTGCGCCAGGCGGAGTCCGCGCTCCAGAAGAATTTCGCTGGCGAAGCATTTTTCTTCGCGCAGCAACCCGAGCAACAAATGCTCAGTCCCAATGTGCTTGTGGCCCAGGCGCTCCGCTTCTTCGGCTGCGTAGGCCAAGACTCGCTTGCACTCGTTCGAGAGCGGCAGGTCGACCGAGGTGGAGACCTTCTCGCGAATGGTGGTGTGGGCTTCGATCTGCTTGCGAATGGACTCGACCGAGGAGTGCGAACGCAGGAATCGGTTCGTCAGCGCCTTGTCTTCTCGGAGAAGGCCGAGGAGCAGGTGCTCAGTCTCAATGTATGGGGAGCCAAACTGGCTCGCCTCATAGCGCGCAAAAAAGATAACGCGCCGCGCCTTCTCCGTATATCGTTCGAACATCGCTTCCCCCTCTGCCTATCGGCTGGAGCGGTTAAGTGTTGAATGCGTCGGAGGCCGAAGCCGCCGGAAATGCCTTCTACTACTATGCTAAACCCTGCCTGTTGACTTCTACATTGGATGTCCCAGAGGGCAAAAAGAAGCAAAAGTGTGTTAATTTGCCCTGAGCTTGCCGTTCTCCAACCTTAATAGACGGGTGCAGCGGCGGGCGAGTTCCTCATTGTGGGTAACGAGTACGGATGTAAGACGGTGTTCGCGGTGCAGGCGCTCGATGAGGTCAAAGACCATCGCCGAGGTGGTTTCGTCCAGATCGCCGGTGGGCTCGTCGGCGAGGAGGATCTGGGGGCGGGTGACGAGGGCACGGGCGAGGGCGACACGTTGCTGCTCGCCGCCGGAGAGCTCGCCGGGCTTGTGAGTGGCGCGGTCGGCGAGGCCGACTTCGTTGAGCCAGTGAGCGGCCTCGGCCAGTGCGGAGGCTTTTGAGTCGCCGCGTGCCATGAGCGGCAGGGCGACGTTTTCCTCAGCGGTGAATTCGGGGAGCAGGTAGTGGAACTGCCAGACGTAGCCGACCTTGCGGTTGCGGAAGTTTGAGGCGGCCTGACCTTTGAGGGCGGTGACGTCGGTGGAGGCGCAGAGAACGCTGCCGGCCGTGGGGGCGTCCAGCGCGCCGAGGATGTGCAGCAGCGTGCTTTTGCCTGCGCCGGAGCGGCCGAGGATGGCCACCATCTCGCCCTCGGCGACGGTGAGGTCGAGCGCGTCAAAAATGGTCAGGCTGCCGCGCGCCGTCTGGTAGCGCTTCACGAGGCCGTGGACGTTGATCATTACCTTTTGTTCTGCATCGCTCATCAATTGCTAATGATTGTAACGTTTTTTGCCGATTCCCTGAGCTGAGCGAGTTTTATCCGGCTGATGGTTGGCGTGCGGCGCAAAGCGTGCCCACACGTTGAAGCGGCCGTTGCTCGTCTACGGAGAGGCAAAAATGGCAAGGTTCACAATTCGCAATCTGTTTCTCAGCATTCTGTTTGCAATGTTGGCGGTTGCCTGGGGCAGCGCGCAATATGTGCACCACTACATTGATGCCAATGGAAATATTGTGCGGGTTGTGAACCAACCGCAACATCATCCGCAAAGCAATGATGCGTTAGCCGAAATTGGACGCCGCTTTACGGATGCTCAACAAATTGATAGGTGGATGTTGACTGCGGGGCAAAGCGAAAGGCGCGGCAATTCTATTTGCGGCTTGGCTTATTTTTGTGACTTCACCGGTTTCAACTTTTCTGCAAATGCCGCCTCATTCAACCGCGCAATGCGGCCATCGGGGCCGACCAGATAGGGGAGGGAGAGAGCGTTCCAGTTGCCGTCGTCGAGCGGCTGCCAGGTTTTACCGTCGTCAGTGGAGTAATCCGAGCCGTTGGTTCCGGCAGTGAGCCAGAGTTTGAGCGCCTCGCTCCACTCAACCGTCGAACGATATCCATGCGGCGGTTGAGTGGAGACCAGACAGTGAAATTTGAATACGACGGGTATATCAGTATCGCGCCAACAAGTGGCTGAAGTGCCCTCGCTATCTTTAGGCTTCATATAATCACCTCCAACCGCAACTACAATTGGAGAATCAAGCGTTTTATTCCTGGCTGATATGGAGAAAATACCTGCACTTGGACCAGACTTGAGCGGAACTTTGCTACTTCCGGCGATAGAACAACTTGATTTGCAAAGAAGCGGATCAGGATTTTTCTGTGATTCAAGTTGGCCAAAGCCGACACTCGAACCACCAGTCGCAAACAAGATCAAGCGATGCCCATCTAATTCCAAGAGTGATGAGTTGCTAGCAGCGAATATTGATTCAGTAGGCTTTCCTTCTTTGTCGGTTTGAGCGTACAACATATTGCTGTCAACGCGCATCCATTTATTACCACCATCAATGCTTCCATAAAGTGGGAAGTTGAAACTAGTCTTTACTTTGAAGTGAAAGACATATTTATGCGCAATTGGATCGCCAATCATAAGTAGAGTATTCGTCCCAGTGATTTGAATCGCATCCCAAAAACCATCTTTATCGGAATTCATGAATAGCAGCTTCCATGTCTTGCAACCATCAGTGGTTTTATAAAGGCGGCTCAATTCGCCGGGGCCGCTGGACATGATGATAGCGGTATTCGCATCCCACGCTTGAACGCCGCGGAAGTCGAGCTTTGCGCCGTCCTTTGCCGCATCGGGTGTCGCGCACTGTGTCCAATGTTCGCCGCCATCGATGGTGCGCAAAACCGTTCCGCCGCTTCCGCTCGCCCACGCAACCTTTCCATCGACGGAGTGGATTCCGCGCAGGCTCGCGTGCGAGCCGGAACTTTGCATCGTCCAGACGGGGGCAGTTTGCGC
>CAIMNN010000516.1 GCA_903842845.1 uncultured Acidobacteriaceae bacterium
GGCGTGCCCCCGCCGAGATAAATAGTGTCCACCGCACGCGGAAGGACTAACCCTTGTGCTGCGGCGGATTGTCCAGCGCCGCGCAGGTCCTCAATAATGCGCTCAATGTATCGCGCGTGCTCGCTTGCCGGGTAAACGCCCGATGCGAAGTTGCAGTACGTGCACTTGGAGCGGCAGAAAGGAATTGAGATGTATAGCCCGATTTGTTTCTGATTCTCTGCATGCATAATCACATTCTTTCACGAAAATGAAACATCGCGCGACGAACGTCCTCAGCGTATTCTGCGAGAATAGTAGTAGGGGTTAATCAGTTGCGGACCAAGCTGGCATTCGGAGTTCCTATCACGCAGACGGCACTGCTGCTGGCTCACTGGTTTCTTTGGCACACGTGGGAGCAGTTTGTGGGCCCAGTGCCACTGGCGGTGCGCGTCATTCTGGTCGTGCTAGCCTTCAGCTTCTTCCCATCCGCCGCGTTGAGTTTCCGCATGCACCCGCCTATTGTGCGCATGCTCTACTTTGCGGCTGTCCTCTGGCTTGGAATTCTCAATTACATCTTCTGGGCTGCGGTGCTTGCCTGGGTCATACACATTCTGCTGTTGCTCATGCGTCTCACGGCCTATGACAAGTGGAGCGCCGAAGTACTGCTCGCTCTCGCGCTCTGCACCATTGTTTACGGCATCATCCACTCCCGTTTGATCAAGATTCGCCGCCACTGGGTTCATCTGCCGAATCTGCCGAAGCACTGGCACGGCCGCAGAGTGGCGCTGGTCAGCGACACGCACTTCGGCGCCATCAACGGCGCGCTCTTCAGCCGCCGCGTTGTCGGACTGCTCAAGCGCCTGCATCCCGAACTCGTCCTCATCGCAGGCGACCTGTTTGACGGCGCAGGCATTGACCCGGAGCTCGCCATGGAGCCGTGGAAGGAGCTCAAGCCCAAATACGGCATCTGCTTTGCCACCGGCAATCATGAGGAGTTCGGCGACCGCACGCCTTACTTAAAGGCGATGCACAATGCCGGCCTGCGCATCCTCGACCCCAACGACATTCCATATCTGCAGCATAAAACTGACTCGGCGTACATCAGCTCGGCGCTTGTCGATCTCGACGGCCTTCAAGTCGCCGGTGTCGGATTCCATGATTCAACTCACCAATCGCGGCTGAGGGCCACAATCTCCCGCTTGGGTCTCGACCCCGCAAAGCCGAGCATTCTGATCAATCATGTTCCCAACCAATTACCCGTTATCGAGCAGGCTGGCTTCTCGCTGATGGTTAGTGGGCACACACACGGCGGCCAACTCTTCCCGTTCACGCTCATTGTCAAAAGCATCTTTGGCCCCTTTGCCAGTGGCTATGCGCGCTTCGGCAAACTGCAAACGCTCACCTGCCTCGGTACCGGAACGTGGGGACCGCCGATGCGTGTCGGCACACGCTCCGAGATCCTTCTCATCGAACTCGCCGACGACAAGAGCTCTTCTCCCGTAAAATAGAGATGTAACTTCCCCGCGGACAATGGCAGACGAAAAAAAGAAGGACGACGAACTTTCAGGCAAAGTCTACGACTCGCAGCTGATCAAGCGGTTGGGCGGTTACTTGCGCCCGTATAAAGTGCAGGCCATCACTTCCACGCTTGCCGTCATCACCGCCTCGGCCTTCAATTCGCTCGGGCCTTTCTTCATCATGGTCGCGCTCGACCGCTATCTTGCCCCGGGCCACGCCAACGGTATTGCCGCGCCAATCGTCCGCTGGTTTGAGTCGAAGCTCGCCACCGACGCATACACCGGCATCTCACAGCTTGCGGCGCTCTATCTCGGTGCTCTGCTCATCGTTTACTTTTTTGAGTTCGTCCAGACCTATCTGATGCAATGGACCGGCCAGAAGCTCATGTTCGACATGCGCAGCCAGATCTACCGGCACATGCAGCGAATGCACATCGGCTTTTACGATACCAACGCCGTAGGTCGCCTGGTAACGCGCCTCACCTCAGACGTCGACGCCATCAATGAGATGTTCACCGCCGGCGTGCTCGCCATCATCGACGACTTCTTCACGCTGTTGATCATGACCATCATCATGGTCAGCATCAATTGGTGGTTGGCGCTGCTGAGCTTCTCGGTGATTCCGCTCATCCTCGTCGTCACCCGGCTCTTCCGCAACAGCGTGCGTGAAAGTTACCGACGCGTCCGCACCGCAATCGCCCGCATCAACAGCTTTACGCAGGAGTACGTAACTGGCATGAGCGTGGTGCAGCTCTTCAATCGCGAGGCACGCGCGCAAAAAGATTTCGAGCTCGTCAACCGCGATCATATGATCGCCTTCAAAGACACCATCTTCGCTTATGCGCTCTATTACCCCACCGTCGACGTGCTATCGTTTATCGCCATCTCGTTAGCCGTCTGGCGCGGCGGCCTCGGCGTCATCAACGGCATTGTTTCTGTTGGCGTGCTGACCATGTTCATTCAGTATTCGATGCGCTTCTGGCGGCCTATCCAAGATTTGAGTGACAAGTACAACATCCTGCAATCTGCCATGACCGCCTGCGAACGCATCTTCAAGCTGCTCGACACCGCGCCCGAAATTGTTACGCCTGAGCATCCGCGCGCCGGTGACGGTTCAAATCGTATTGAGTTCAGGAACGTCTGGTTCACTTATCAAAAGCTCAGCGAAGAACAACGCGCCGCTGTTGACGATGCCGAAGACCCCGAAACCATCCCCGGCATCGAATGGATTTTGAAAGGCGTCAGCTTCACCATCGAGCCCGGTGAAACCGTCGCCATCGTCGGCCACACCGGCGCGGGTAAAACCACGCTGACCAGCCTGATGATGCGCTTCTATGACGTGACCAAGGGGGCAATTCTCATCGACGGCCTTGACCTTCGCGAACACGACCTCAACGAACTGCGCCGCCACTTTGCCGTTGTGTTACAGGACCCGTTCCTCTTCACCGGAACCATCGGCGAGAAC
>CAIMNN010000517.1 GCA_903842845.1 uncultured Acidobacteriaceae bacterium
CACCATCTGCGTGGCCTTCTCCTCGAGCGTCATGCGACTAACCAGATCAGCCGCACGCACCTCCGCCGGCAACTTCGGGTTCAGATACGCAGGGCTCTGTTGCGCGTTAACGCCAAACACACAGCCACAAACTGCAAGTAGCAAAATTTTGACTTTCATATCACCCACGCCACGCATCAAATGCGCCGTTACGTATCGACGCAGCCATCTTCTCAACATCCTTGCCGAGTTCGCGGTCGGCCTCAAGCGGCACAATCACCTCGCGCACTGCCTTCATCGCTGCCACAAGCCGTTTACCCGGCTTCAGCGGCTTGCGGAACTCAATTCCCTGCGTCGCGCACATCAGCTCAATGCCCAACACGCGCTCGGCGTTCTCGACAATCGTCCTCAGCTTCAGCGCTCCAGTCATGCCCATCGATACATGGTCCTCTTTGCCGCCGCTCGTCGGAATGTTGCCGACACTCGATGGATGCGAAAGCACCTGGCATTCGTTAATAAGCGCCGCCGAGGCTATCTGCGCGATCATGAACCCCGACGACAAGCCCGCTTCTGCCGTCAAAAATCCCGGCAGCCCCTCGTTGATGTCCGGATTCAGCAATCTATCAATGCGCCGCTCCGTGATGCTCGCCAAATCCGTCACCGCAATCGCCGCGTAATCCAAAATGTATGACAACGGCGCACCGTGGAAGTTGCCGCCAGAGAGCACGTCGCCGCCGTGCGTATCAGAACCACCAGCATCCGGAAATACCAGCGGATTGTCCGTCGCCGAGCCGGTCTCGACCGCCAACACCTGCTGTACATGCTCCAACACTCCGCGCACCGCGCCATGAACCTGCGGCATGCAGCGCAAACAATACGCATCCTGCACGCGCGTGTCATGCTCACGATGCGACTCGCGAATCTCCGACCCCGCCAGCAGCTCACGCAAATGCGCCGCCACGGCAATCTGCCCCGTATGCGGCCGCGCCTTGTGAATGCGCTCATCAAATGCCGCCGGCGTTCCCATCAGCGCTTCGAGCGACATCGCCCCGGCAACATCCGACAACTCCACAACCCGCAGCGCGCGCGCAACAGCCAGCCCGCCAACAGCCGTCATCGCCTGTGTGCCGTTCAACAGCGCCAGGCCTTCCTTCGCCGCCAACGGAATCGCCTTCAAACCCGCGCGCCGCAGCGCTTCCGCCGACTCAAGCCGTTCGCCCTTGTAAAAAACCTCGCCTTCTCCCATCACTACCAGCGCCAGATGCGCCAACGGTGCCAGGTCGCCGCTCGCGCCCACAGAACCCTTCTCAGGAATCACCGGCGTCACGCCGTGATTGAGCAACTCAGTCAGCAGCTCAAGCACTTCAACACGCACTCCGCTGAATCCCTTTGAGAGCACATTCGCCCGCAACAGCACCATCACGCGCGCCTCGGCCTCCGAGAGCGGATTGCCCACGCCACCCGCATGGCTGCGCACCAGGTTCGCCTGCAACTGCGCCAGTTTCTCATTCGGAATCGTCACATCGGCCAACCGTCCGAAGCCGGTGTTCACGCCGTAAACCGTCGCACCACCGGCGACAATCTTCTCGATTACCGCGCGGCTCTCGCGCACGCGCGCCTTGGCATCGGCAGCAATCTCAACCTGTGCTTCGCCGTTCGCAACCAGCTCCAGCTCGTCCAACGTCAGCGGCTGCCCGTTCAATATCAGTTTTTGCACACGGAACTCCATCGTCCAAAAGAACTCAATCATCTTAAATCGTCTGATTCTCTCTTGTATTCCGCGGCGCTTGGTTCATGAAAAACCACAACATACGGGCTTGCACTTCAAAAAAACTGAAGCGCTGCCGTCAAAAACCAATCTCCACTGACAATCAATTGGCTCTATCTTGTTGATTCCTTTATTTTTGAGAGGCTGGTACCGGGATGGCAATATTGACGAAAAAACAGTTTACATTTAATAGGCACGTTGACTAAAGTTGATTTGACCCCGCAACTCAACAACAACAGCACTTTAGGTCAACATTTCAAAGGAGATTCCAATGCGTCATCTTCGCAGCTTCACTTTGCTCACCATCACATTTTTAGCACTTGCTTGTGTTGCAATTCAGGCTCAGTCGCCTTCCGCGAGCACCTCGCCCAATCAGCTTCAGGTCCATCCGCTGGCAGTACCGCCGGTCGGCTGCACACTCCATTGCCTCTGGTACTCCGGTGATTCCGATTTTGGAAGTGTTAATTGGGAAGGTCTTTTCAACGGTAAAGTGCCAAATTTCGGGATGGGGCCTTCAGCGCAAATTTGGGTTCCATTTTTTACCGCATACAACAGCAACGGCTGGTATAACGCCGTCGCAGTCTCTTCGATCACATTCAACGAAGTCACTCTCGCTTCTGCCGCCGCCCCACCGAATGTCACAGCCATGACCTTCGGCTTCAAGTCCGGCGTGGGAGAAGGAAACGCCGGATACACATTTGCCTCTGGCAATTGCACTTACACTCAGCCGGTTGCCACCGGGCGTAGCAATGAATACTACGTCGAGTACGCGATCACTTGCAAATTGGCCACACCTGTATATGTGTATGCAGGCGCTGTCAATTGGGTGAATATTTATCCCACAATTTCCAACAATGACAGCGGGCTTTTTCTTACGAATGCAATCAACTCCCCTGAGATTAACCACATTGGTTGGGGCGATGTCATGAATGCTTCGTACTTCAACAGTGCCTATTTCGGCTATTCCTATGACATCACGACGGATCTGTATTCGCCAGATACGGAGTTCTCAGTTGGCATGACTGGAACTTACGTGCATTACGTTCACCCGCCCGTCGTCTAATCACACACGTAAAAGCTCCGCAGCCCTCGGACTGCGGAGCTTTTCTTTTTACACCCGAGCGGCACACTCTTATTCAATCGCCACCAGACGAGTTCCAGTTCTGCCTCGCCGGCTGGCCTCTAACAGGATGTTTCCAAACATGTTGCCCGATGTCAGACGTATGCTATATTCGCGCACTTTTGACAAAATAACTGTTTACAAGCACGTGTTCGGTAACTAAAGTAATTGTGAATGTGCAATCCGGCAAAACCAGCTTCTGAAGGTCAACATCAAAAGGAGATTTCCATGCGCTTTTTCATCAAGTTCAATCTGCTCTTCGTTGCAGTGCTCGCACTCGCTTGTGCAACTATCCAGGCTCAATCCCCCAGCGTTTCCACCCGGCCTGCTCATCAACTTCAGGCTCATCCTGAGGTTCAAGGGCCCATCGGTTGCGTCTCTTACTGCGTCTGGTACTCGGGCGATATTGATTTTTCCAATGAAAATTGGGGCGGGCTTTACAACGGCTATACGCCAAATAACGACGGCGCCTTTTCTCAGATTTGGGTCCCATTTGCAGTCAATACCGGCAACAAGAACGGCTGGAATAACGCCGTGAAGATCACTTCGATTACCTTCAACGAACTGACTGAAAACGGCAATACACCGAATGTGACTAATATGACCTACGCCTTCAAGGGCTACATCTTTGACGGTGGCGCTGGTGCCAACTACTACTCTGGTTCATGTAATTACGTGCAACCCGTGGCTACCGGACGCGCAAATAATTCATATACTGAGTATGCGTTTACATGCAAATTGCCCACACCTGCGATTTTGTTGAACGGGTATATTGATTGGGTCAATGTCTATCCGACAATTTCAAACGCCTCGGGGCTTTTTCTGTCGAATGTGACTGACAATCCCCAGCCCAACCACGTTGGATGGGGCGATACCCTGAGTTACTCATTTATCAACAGCAGCTATTTCTCATACAACTATTTACCAGCTACCGACTATGACGTTAACGATACTGAATTTTCAGTCGGCATGACTGGAACGTACCTGCACGTCAATCCCAAGCTGTATTAATATCAGCGTTGCTCAACAGCCCTGCGGTCCTCCGACCTCAGGGCTGTTTTTTTTGACTGAAAAAAACTCCGGCTCGGTAAGTATTTGCTTACATTTTGTACATTTGTTTACACCTCTTGAAAAATATCAATTTACTTTTCCAGGAACCGTGACTAGCATTGTGTCGCCCCAACCACTCAACAAAACCTGGTAATGAAAGACAACAGACAAAGGAGCTTTCCATGCGTATGTTTCGTAAAATCAACCTGCTCGTCATCTCGATGTTCGTTCTGGCCTGTTTAGCCATCCAGGCCCAATCCCCTACTTCCAACGTCAGGCATAATCAACAGACTGAGTTCCACCCTCAGTTCGTTTCTCCCATTGGTTGTTCCAGCAACTGTCTCTGGTATTCGGGTGATATCGACTTTGGCGCTCCCAATTGGGACGGTCTTTGGAATTCAAACGTACCCAACTTAGGTGAAGAATTGCAGGTGTGGGTACCCTTTGTTCCCGGTTATGGGCCCTGGCTCACAAGTGCTGTTCAGATCAAAACTGTGACATTCAATGAACACAGCACCGGCATACCAGCTGTGACGAACATGACATTCGATTTCAGAACGGGCATGTCCGCTGGAAATGCTGGCACCGTCATCTATTCTGGCAACTGTAACTACTCAGCCCCTGTCGCTACCGGACGCACTGGTTATGGTTATACAGAATACGCTTACACTTGCGTCTTACCGAAAACTATTACCCTCAAGTCCGGCTCTATCTATTGGATCAATCTCACTCCCACATTATCCAATGATTACGCTGCCTACCTGTCCAATGCAATTCAATCGCCTGAACTCAGCCATTTCGGTTGGGGAGATGTCATGGATGACTCCTTTGCCTACGGCCCGTACTTCGATGTTAACTACGCCAATACGGACACTCTGAATACCGCCTTCAGCGAATTTTCAGTCGGAATGACCGGTCAGTACGTCAACGCGATCAGATAGTACAAGCCACAATCCTGCTCAACAGCCCTGCGGTCTTCGGACCGCAGAGCTGTTTGTTTGCCTGACAATTTCTCACTCCCACTCAATCGTGCCCGGCGGCTTCGACGTAATGTCATAGACCACGCGGTTGATGCCGCGCACCTCATTCACAATGCGATTCGAAATGCGCTTCAGCACATCGTACGGCAGCGGCGTCCAATCCGCCGTCATGCCGTCCTCGCTGTGCACCGCGCGCACCGCCGCTGTATACGCATACGTCCGTTGGTCACCCATTACGCCCACGCTTTTGACCGGCAGCAGCACCGCAAAGCTCTGCCAAATCTGGTTGTAAAGCCCGGCCGACTTTATCTCCGCAATAACTATCTCATCAGCCTCTTGCAAAATCGCCACGCGCTCCGGTGTCACCTCGCCCACGATGCGCACCGCTAGCCCCGGCCCTGGGAACGGCTGCCGGCCCAGCACATCCTCGGCAATCCCCATCTCGCGCCCGATGCGACGGACCTCATCTTTGAACAAATCGCGCAGCGGCTCAATCAGCTTGAGCTTCATCTTCTCCGGCAACCCGCCCACATTGTGATGGCTCTTGATAGTCTGGCTCGGCCCCTTCACACTCGACGACTCAATAACGTCCGGATAAAGCGTTCCCTGCACCAGCCAGTCCACGCCGCCCGATTCCTTCGCAATCCGCGTCGCCTCTTCATCAAAGACCGCGATGAACTCGCCACCAATGCGCTTGCGTTTCGTCTCCGGGTCGGTCACGCCGGCAAGCTGCTTGAGGAATCGCTCGCTTGAATCGACACCGACAATCTTCAACCCCAACTTATCTCTTAAATTCCGCTGCACGCTCTCAAACTCGTTCTTACGCAGCACGCCGTTGTTCACAAAGATGCACGTCAACTGGTCGCCGATCGCCTTATGCACCAGCACCGCCGCCACCGATGAATCCACGCCGCCCGAGAGCCCGCAAATCACGTGCCCCTTGCCGACCTTCTCGCGTATTGCGGCCACTGTCGTCTCAATAAAATGCGCGGCCGTCCAATCGCCCTTCGCCCCGCAAATTCCAAAGATAAAATTCTTTATCAGTTCCGGCCCCAGCGGCGTGTGATGCACCTCGGGATGAAACTGCACCGCCCAGATGCGCCGTTCTTCATTCGCAATTCCCGCCAGCGCATTCGACGTCGCCGCCGTCAGCTTGAACCCCGCAGGCAGCTCGCTCGCCTCATCGCCGTGGCTCATCCAAACCTGAATCGTCTCTGGCAACCCCTTGAACAATGCCGTCTCGCGGTCCTTGATGTGCACATCCGCGTGCCCGTACTCGCGCTTCGGCGCAGACAGCACCTTGCCGCCGAGATGATGCGTAATAAAGTGCAGCCCGTAGCAGATGCCAAGCACCGGCACGCCAAGCTTCAGCACACCTGGGTCGGCCGCAGGCGCGTCCGCGTCATAAACAGACGACGGCCCGCCCGAGAGGATAACCCCTATCGGCTTGTAGGCTTTTATCTCTTCAAGAGGTGCCGTGCATGGCAGCACGACAGAGAAAACGTTCTGTTCACGGATGCGGCGCGCGATGAGCTGGGTATATTGCGAGCCAAAATCGAGGATGGCTATCGTCTGAGTGTCCACACTTTAGTTTGGCAGGCTGGCACGCTGAATGTAAAGATGTCGATTTACTTCTCACGGATTAGCCCATCCGCACCGATTATGGAAATTTCAGTAATGATACCGCGCCTGCAAAAAATCCACCCGCTCATCCTGCACGCGATACACCAGCCTGTGCTCCTGAGTGATACGGCGGCTCAAGCATCCGCTCAGCACAAATTTCAACGCCTCTGGCTTTCCTATTCCGCTAAACGGGTCTGACATCACAGCTTCAACCAGTTCCAGCGTCCGCAACGCCGCGCGACGGTCGGTCTTCACCCACCAAATCAGATCTTCGCGAAACTCCTCGTGGAATATCGCAACTCGCTTCAGCCGCGCATGCATCGCTCAGCTTCTCTTGCTCGCTGCCGGAGCCTTGTCCAGCCCCACTGAAAGCCTCAAACTGTCCAGACTCTCCGCACGACGCTTGCCCTTTTGTGATGCAGCCAGCGCGCTCATCAAACGCTCCACATTCTTAGGCGAGCGCAACAGGTATGCCGTCTCCAGCAAGCCTTCCAACTCCTCTGCCGCCACCATCGCCACATCGCGTGCGCCGCGCCGGCGAACAAAAACAACCTCGCGATCGTCGCTGACCTGGTCAAGATACGAGGACAACCCCTCGCGCAAAGATGTGTAGGTGGTTTCGACTGCCATACCTGTACCCTCTATCTATAAAAGTACAGCTTTCCTGTACGTCTGTCAATCCGCCACCGGTTCACCTGCGCCGCGGAACTTGTACCAGAACTCCACAAAGCTCTTCAACCGCACCACCTGGAAATAATCATTGGCCACAAAATTGAAAACGATCGCAACCATCGTGATCGTGCGCAGCGAGGTATTGCCAATCTGCTCGCCAAACGGCAACGGCGCAGCGCTCAACACCGCGGCCAGAACCATCAAGGCCAGCCGCACTATGCCCATCACAAGATTTATCTCGACCAGCTTGCTCGTGAATCCCTTGCCCAACCGCACGCTCTGCCCCAGTGCGCGCCACGGCGACAGCCCTTCCATCGCAACCAACACCGGCGCAACCATCACCGGCCAGCTGATGAGCGCCCACGCAACAAAAGTCGTGAGCGTCAGCAGAACCACGCTTATCAAATAGCCGGTCAGGTTCGGCTCGCCATCTATATATATGTTGTCGGCGGCAATCCCGCCCATCAACCACCACCAAAAGCTGAGGACAAGGCCGATGGTCAGCAACTGCGCCGCCTGCAAAAACACAAACGATATCGGCCGCCACTTCTTCTTGGGCTCCATTCGCCAGACAATCAGGCTGCGCCCGAGTGCCGAAAGCACAATCCACGCCAACGCCGCCGTTGGCAGCAGCCACTTCGCCGTGTCGACAACAAAAGGCGTATACGCGCGCCACGCCTCGCCGATGTGCTGCGCAATCTGCCAGGGATTGTTCGAATCAAGATTGGTAAGACCAAACTGCACCGGCGGCAGCTCGTGGAAAATGCGCCGCATCTCACGCGCCACCACAATGAGGAACGGCACACCAAACAACCACCGCCAACCAACCTCGATCAGCGTCAACACCGGACGCATCCACGCCCAGCTCATCTGCCCCACGAGAGTTTGAGTGCCGCGAAGCGCCTGCGCTCCTCGAACTGGCTTTGTCATTAAGGCGCTCACTTACTTTACAACCAGGTTCACAGCACGCCCTGGCACAACGATTACCTTCACTAGTGTCTTGCCCTCGATGCGCTGCTGCACTTTTTCATCGGCCATCGCCGCAGCTTCAATCTTTTTTGCATCCGCGCCCGCTGCAACCTTCACCACGCTCACCAGCTTGCCATTCACCGAAACAGGAATCTCCTGCTCGTCCTCGGCGGCCAGCGCAGCATCGGACTTCGGCCAACTCTGGCGCAACACCGCGCCCTCGCCACCCAATTCTTCCCACAGCTCAGCCGACAAGAACGGCGCGAACGGAGCCAACAACAGCACCAGTGTCCGCAGCAGCTCCTGCATCACCACCGGCCGCACTTCGCCCGCCGCCAACTGCGCGTCAGCGCCTTGCAGCTCGTTCACCAACTCCATGATCGCTGCTATGCAAGTGTTGAAGTGCCAGCGTCCCTCAAAGTCCAGCGTAATCTTTGCAACCGTCTGATGCAGCTTGCGCAGCAGCTTGAGCTCAACACCGGCAACCTCGCCGCGAGTTTCCTTCGCACCGCGCGCACTCGCCGAATATTTTGTCGTCAATCGCCACACGCGCCCGAGGAAACGGCTCACACCGGCCACCCCATCCTCCTGCCAATCCAAGTCGCGATCCGGCGGCGCGGCAAACAGCGCATACATCCTCGTCGCATCGGCGCCATAACGGCCAACCATGTCGTCAGGCGAAACCACATTGCCTTTCGACTTCGACATCTTCGCGCCGTCCTTGATCACCATTCCCTGCGTGAACAATCGCGTCGCGGGCTCATCATTTTTTATCAGCCCCAGGTCGCGCATCACCTTCGTCCAATACCGCGAGTAGATCAAATGCAGAATCGCGTGCTCCACGCCTCCGATGTACTGGTCAATCGGAAACCAGTACTGCGCCGTCGCCGGATCAAACGGCTGCTTGTCGTTCTTAGCATTCGTGTATCGATAGAAGTACCAGCTCGAGTCGACAAACGTGTCCATCGTGTCGGTCTCGCGACGCGCCAGCCCGCCGCACTTCGGGCACTTCGCGTTCACAAACTCCGCCACGCGGCTCAGCGGCGACCCACCCTGCTGCGTAATCTCAACCTGCGGAGGCAACAGCACCGGCAATTGATCATCGGGCACCGGAACCAACCCGTCATCCACACATTTGTTCTCGCAGTAAAGCATCGGAATCGGCGTGCCCCAATACCGCTGACGGCTCACGCCCCAATCCTTCAACCGGAACGTCACCTTCGCCTCTCCGAACTTCCCCGCCGCCGCAACCTCCTGCAACTTTTTCTGCGCAGCCTCACAGCTCATCCCCGAGTACTCACCCGAGTTGATGAGCACGCCATCTTCCGAGCAGAACGGCAACACGACCGCTTCGTCGCTTTTCTCCGCCGCCTCAATCACCTGCCGCACAGCAATTCCATACTTCGTCGCAAACTCGTAGTCGCGCTCGTCGTGCGCAGGCACACTCATAATCGCGCCGGTCCCGTAATCCATCAGGATGTAATTCGCCACCCAGATAGGAACCTTCTCGCCGCTGTACGGGTTCACTGCAAACTTGCCCGTGTCGACGCCATGCTTCTCAATCGCGCCAACATCGCCGGCCTCGCGCGCTTTTTTCTGCTCATCAAGCAGCGCGGCTACTTTTGATTGAAGCCCCGCATCCTGCGCGCAGAACTCCACCGTCAGCGGATGCTCCGGCGCCAACTGCACACTCGTCGCGCCGTAGATAGTATCCACACGCGTAGTGAACACGCTAATCTTTATGCCCCGGCGCTCGTGCTTTCCATGACTAGTGACAAAACCTTCACATCCATCGTCATCCAGGAAGAAATCAACCTCCGTACCCTCGCTGCGCCCGATCCAGTTGCGCTGCATCGTGCGTACCTTCTCCGGCC
>CAIMNN010000518.1 GCA_903842845.1 uncultured Acidobacteriaceae bacterium
CAGGGCGATGCGCGCTTTGACCACACCATCAGCGCGCGGCAGAACATCTTTGCACGCTTCAGCTACAAGAACCGACAGATAACCGCGACGCCGAACATGGGTTGCGGCTTCAGCTTCTGCCAGGACGCCGGCGGTCCGCTGCCCGGCCCTTACAACGAGCCTGAGGTCGACGAGGGCCTGACCTTTGCCCACAACTTCGTCTTCTCGCAGAACCTGTTGAACGAGTTCCGCGGCGGATACAACGCGCGCCACGCCTCCATCAACCAGAACTTCAGCACCACACAGTTGCTCACTCAGCTTGGCCTCACCGTTCCGCAGCCGGATACGCAATGGGCCGAGGCGCCATTTGTGGCCATCAACGGCTTCATGTTTCCCGGCGACGGCAACCCGACCAAGTTCCGCAGCCAGATCGTGCAACTGCTTGACAACGTGACCTGGATGCACGGCAAGCACAGCTTCAAGTTCGGCGCGGACTTCAAGCGCCTCTCCGACCACGACGACAACGTTTACGGCAACTACCGCTCCGGCTGGTACGCCTTTGACGGTTCCTCTTCCGTGGGCTCGATCATCGGCGACCCGTTCACCGAGTTCCTTCTCGGCTATCCCGATTACACCTATGCAAGCACCGTCAACAAGCAGGACATGAACGGCGTGGGCTACGGCTATGCCATGTACGCACAGGACGACTGGAAGATCACGCCGAAGCTGACCCTGAACATTGGCCTGCGCTACGAGTTGCATCCGCCGCTTACCGACTCCGGCCACAACACCGGCTACTTCCTCCCCACCTACAGCGCGAACACATCCGGCGGCCAGGTCAACGGCGCAGTGGTTGTGCAGAACGAAACACCAGCCAGCTTCATCTCCAGCGACCTGCAATCAGCCGTTGCGCCCACACCGTTCCTCACGGCGTCGCAGGCCGGTCTGCCCGATTCGCTCCGTTACACCTACAAGTACGACTTCGGCCCGCGCATCGGATTTGCATGGCGTCCTTTCGGCAACGACAGGAACGTCATCCGTGGCGGCTGGGGCAGGTTCTTTGAAACTCCGCTCGGCTTCTCGCTCGTCTCAGGCTTCGGCACCGAGGCCAGCTACGTTTCGAATTACAGCCAAGGCTATCAACCAGACGGCATCACACCGGTTCTCTCTTTCCAGAACCCCTTCAACAACGCTGGTGCCGGCGGCGGAGCAGGTACGGCTGGTTTCTACTGGGCCTTCCCCATCCACTACGTTGACCCCTCTGTAATGCAGTGGAACCTGACCTATGAGCGCGACATGGGCCATCACATTGGCGTGCGCGTCACTTATACCGGCAGCCACGGCAGCAACCTTGAAACCATCGTCGACGGCAACCAGGTTCAACCCAACACCGCCGGTTACGGCGGCACATCCTCAGCACCGCCGGTCACCGGCGCATGCACACCGGCATCGCAACTGGGCACAGGCAGCACTCAAGATGGCTCAACCATCGCTGGCCAGCGCCCCTTCCCATGCTGGAGCGTTATTGAAACCGTCACCAACCTGGCAGAGAGCAACTTCAACGGTGCCACGGTGCAGGTATCACGCCGCGGCAGCAAGAACTTCACCTTTGACGCCAGCTACACCTTCACGCGTCACCTGGCCAACGACCTCGGCGCAACGCCGAACAGTGGACTGGGCGGTGTGACGGGCGGCTCGGCAGGCGGCAACTACCTCTCCAACAAATTTCATCCGGGCCTCGATTACGGAAACGTCAACTTCGACCACCGTCATCGCTTCCTGCTGACCTACTTGTACACACTGCCCTTCGGCAAAGGCCAGCGATGGGCAAACACCAACAACGTGCTGAATGCCTTCGTCGGAAACTGGCAGTTGAGCGGCGTCACCGTCTATCAAAGCGGTCCGTTCCTTACTCCCTATGAGCAGTCGACCGACCCGGGCGGCACCAACATTCTGACCACCGTCGGCCAGGCGCGGGCGGATATCGTTCCACATGTCAACTTGTACGCGGCTCACAAGAGCGTTTCGCAATGGCTCAACCCGGCAGCCTATGCCATACCGGGTGACAGCCGCGGCTACTTCGGCACCGCCGGAGTAGGCAGCGTTATCGGCCCCGGCACGCAGATCTGGTCGATGGCCTTGTTCAAGGACTTCACCATCTACCACGAGACCAAGTTCGGCATCGGCATTGAGTCCGCCAACCTCTTCAACCACCGCAACTACCTGGCCCCTGTGATGCAGGTCGACGCCGCAAACTTCGGCGCCATCACCGGATTGCAGACGGCCGAGGGTGCGGGTCCGAGAAACCTCGAAATTTCAGTTCACGTGAACTTCTAAAGTGTGCTCAGCACATAAAAAGGCCGGGGAGATTAATACCTCCCCGGCCAAATTTTTTAACTACGAATAATGAAACAACGCAGATGATTTATTGATACACGATAACCCTTCCGAAATGAATATTAATTTTGATGCGGCATATTGTCGCACTCTGTTGTGTGCTTGCAGTCGATAGAATAAAGACCGTTCATGAAGATAATTGTCACTGACCGCTTGGGGCTGACCGAAGCCGACCTGCGCACGACCGCCGAGCAGGCGCCGGCGCTTGCCCTGCCCTCGCTCACGCGTTTGCGGCTGGGCGTGGTGCTGGGCCAGGCGCTTTTGATTGCCCTGGCCGCCTTTGGCGCGCACATCGAGTTGCCGCTACAGTGGATAGCCATACCTCTGGCGATGACCCTGCTGTCAATTGCAGCGCAGCCGTTGATGAGCCGCAGCTTTGGCGCGCGCAAGGCACTGGGGATCGCGCTGGTCTGCGACCTGCTCAGCCTTACGGCTATCCTGGCGTTGAGCGGAGGCCCGGCCAACCCATTCAGCCTTCTCTATCTCGTGCAAATCACCCTTTCGGCAATCGTGCTGAGCAAGGCGTGGACCTGGTCACTCGGCACGCTTTCGGTCGCGGGCTTTGGATTTCTATTTTTCGTGCACTATCCGGTGATGGCTCTCGAAGGGCACCACCCGGCGCAGGGTTACTCGGCGCACCTGTATGGAATGTGGATTGCGTTTGTGATGGCGGCGGTGCTGATAACAATATTTATCGGCCGCGTCTCGGAACTGCTGCGCAATCACGAGCATGACCTGCTGCGGCTTCAGGGGCAGCTGAACCGCAACGAGAAGCTGGCGTCGATTGCCGCGCTGGCAGCGGGTGCAGCGCATGAACTCGGCACGCCGCTCTCGACCATCGCCATCGTCGCGCACGAGCTTGAGTTCTATGCGCAGAAAAATCTGAATGACGCTCACATCGTCGCCGAGACGCAGACCATTCGCGCCGAACTCGAGCGCTGCCGGAGAATTTTGCAGGGCATGAGCGCCGAGGGTGCTGTGCTGCTGGGCGAAGCGCCTGCGCGCATAGATGTGGGGCAGCTGTTGCGGCAGGTGGCTGAGGGGTTTGATGGTGTAGCAGTAATGGCTCCTGAGGGATTGAACGCCGTGTTGCCGGTTGAGTCAACAAGGCGCGCGCTCTCGGCGCTGGTGCAGAACGCGATCGACGCATCCGGTGAGAAGCCGGTGACGTTACAGTGCGCGACGAATGGTGAACAGTTGCTCTTCACCGTGTGCGACGAAGGCTGCGGCATGAGTGCCGAGACGCTCGGCCACATCGCCGAGCCGTTCTTCACCACCAAACCCGCAGGAAAGGGCATGGGACTCGGAACATTTCTGGCACGCGTCTTCGCTGGCAATCTTGGCGGGTCGTTGAGTTTTGAATCTGAAACCGGCAAGGGAACGACCGTGAGACTGGAGCTGCCGCATGAGTGAAGTAAACGAGCTCGGTCAACGGTCGGTTTTAATCGCCGACGATGATGAGAACTTCCGCGACCGGTTGGCGCGCGCGTTTGAATCGCGCGGCTGGGAGGCTTTGCGCGCCGATCGCATCGAGGCGGCGCTTGAACTGTCCCGTGAGAACGCGCCAGACCTCGCCATCGTCGACCTGCGCATGGCCGGCGAAAGCGGCCTCGACCTCATCACCAAATTGCGCGAGCTGGACGCGACGGTTTTCATCCTCATGCTCACCGGCTACGGCAGCATCGCCACCGCTCTCGAGGCAGTACGGCGCGGCGCGAACCACTACATGTCAAAGCCCGTCGATGCCGATCAGATACTAACCGTCTACGAGAGCATGATGGCCGCGATTCCACTGGCGAGCATCGAATCGCCGACGCCGAGCCTGGCCCGTGTCGAGTGGGAGCACATTCAGCGCGTGCTCACCGATTGCGGCGACAACATTTCGCTCGCCGCTAAACGCCTCGGCCTGCACCGGCGCTCGTTGCAGCGCAAGTTGTCGAAGTATCCGCCGCGCGTGTGAGTTAAGATTTCTTCATGGGTAAGCTGGAGCGCATTGGCGTCTCAATTGATTCGGAGCTGTTGAAGCACTTCGACCGCCTAAGCGGCGAGCGCGGCTATACCAACCGCTCTGAAGCCTTTCGCGACCTCATCCGCGACCAGCTTGTCGGCCAACAGACAACCGCACCCAATGCAATGGTCGTCGGGTCAATCACTTTGATCTACGACCACCACGCATCGGGGCTGCCGGAGAAGTTGACCGAGCTCCAGCATGAGTTCCACGCACTGGTCGTCTCAACGACGCACGCGCATCTCGACCATGATTCCTGTTTGGAAGTTTTGATAGTGCGTGGCCGCGGTGCGGAGGTCGAACGCTTCGCCGACCGGCTCATCGGATTGAAGGGCGTCGTACACGGCAAGCTGGTGAAGTCGGTTGCGGCAGGCGAACTCGGCAAGCCGAAGAAGCATACACATAAACACTGAATATTATTTAGCCGCTCCGAAGCGCCACGCTACATTCACGCTCGCGTTGGTGTGGATGTGCGTAAGAGCAAATACTGCATTTGTCAAAAACTTCTACGCAACCCGAGGCGTAGCTGAAATGGTTCGACTGGGTGCGCAACACGCGTGAATGACGACGGGCCAATTGGCGTACCACCTGAAGTGATTCCCGGAAGAACCCGGGATTCATACGCGTAGTCAATATCGCTATCGGCGCGGTCAAGCATATTCAGAAACTCCGCAGATACGCGCCATTTCTTTTTGATTTGATAGCCGAGTTCCCCATTGAGCATTACCGTTTGCCTGGAACGATAAATTCCGTCAGAGGTCAGATCGCGCGGACCGAAGTAGCGCAACCGCATACTCGTTGAAAAGCCTTTGAGGTCGTGTAGCGTGATGCCGGATGAGACAACCAAGCCAACCGCTTCAGGCACACGCTTGCCCCCGGAACTGTTCGGCGCAGCGTCACCGTCATCGATGGTTGTAAACAATGCTCTGGAGTTGGCAAGGTCAAAATCAATCGCCATATGTTCCCGTGGAGTGTAGTAGTTTGCCCATTCAACGCCATAGCGGTTGCTCGATTGCTCTGAGGCGCTTGTGCCTCCGGTGTCGCCATCCTGCTGGAGTTCTGAATTGCTGTGCAGATACCAGAGCGAGAGGGTGCTTTGAAGATGGGGCACAGCGACAGTGCGCACACCAATCTCCCCACCTTTGGTTTGGACCAGGGGCGGAATTTTTGCGACCGGTGTATTGGGGTAAGGATTGTCGGCCGAGATTGGTTCAATTGTTTGCGTAGCGCCACGGCCATCGTTGGAGTGAAAACTGAAACCGCCTTGCAGATAGAACTCCGTATTGGCCCACGGGCCAAAGATCAGAGTGGCCTTGGGGCTGGGCAGGAATTTGGCGGCAGTGCCTGAGTTAGCCGCATTCACCGAGGCCGAATAGGCCAGGCTGTTGACGACAAAAATTTCTTCGTCGCCACGCAGGGCCACGACAGAGCGAATCTTATCCGTCCACTGAATCTTATTTTCCGCATAAAAACCGAGTATCGTGTCCGTAAAGCGGTCCCGTTCCCTGGTCGCGGGCAAGGTCGACGGAATCTGATCGCCAGTGTTGTAATCGGTCTTGTCCATACGCAGACGATTCTGCGTTAAGTAAAGGCCGTTGTTGATCCAATCATTCCGGAGTTGCAGACCGAAGGTATTTGACATCTTGTGACCAGACCATGTGCTGAAGATGGTATGGTGCGCATCCAGACCAGCCACCCATCGCTTGTCCTGCTGTTCAAATTGGTCGCCATCAACTGGGTCGACCAGGTAGTAAGTGAAATTGGAAAATAGATCCAGGTCATAATAAAAACCGTAGGCAACGACTTCCGAAGCGGAATTTGTGCCTTGGCGATGCCACTCGCTCTGCAAGCTGTAACGCTGTGAGTGGCCACCGTCGGTCGGGTCCAACGTGCCATACAAACCAACCAGAGGCACGGCGCTCACCGGGATCTGGTCGCTTGAGTGCCATTTTCCGTGGTAAGCGCGAGCAGTGATGCTGAAACCATCGGCGTCATCACCCCGGCTATAGGTGATTAAACCGTTGAATTTGGCAAAAGCATCCGGATGCACCCAGGGACCGTTGTCGTAATACGCTTCGCCGCCAGCCAAAATGTTACCTGAACCCAATCGATGGGATGTGCCAAAGACTGCGCGCCCATAGTCCAACAAGCCGCCGCCTTCCACCTTGATAAAGTTCTGGGGCAACGTCTTGAAAAATTCCACATGGGCCGAGCCTGCCGAGCCATAGTTGCCGATGTCAGCGTAGTAGGGGCCTTTCTCAAAGTTCACACGCTTCACAAACTCCGCGATGACGGTGTTCATGTCCGAGTATCCCTCGCCATGCGCATGCGAGGGCAGATTCAGCGGCATGTCATCGATGAAGATGGCGAAGTCAGTTCCATGGTCAAGATTGAAGCCGCGCAGATAATACTGGTTGGCCTTGCCGCCGCCGGCGTGCTGCGTGATGATGAGGCCGGGAACCGTCTCCAAAACTTCTCCTGAACGCAGGATTGGACGGTCCGCTATCTCCTCTGCGCCCACCGTGCCCTGTGTGCTGGATTCGGCAATGCCAATCAGGTCATCCTCGCGGCCCTGCACGTTGATGGTGGTGCTGACCGCGCTCACAGCCAGAGAGATACGCAAGGGCGCCTGCGTCACGGTGTTTGCGATGGTGATGGGGATATCTCTGGTTTCAAAACCAGAGTAGGAGACCATGAGCCGATAATCCCCTGCCACTGGCATGGATAGAATGAATGCGCCGTTCTTGTCTGACTGCGCCGTTTTTAGCACCGTGCCATCTGTGCCGCGGAGCTGCACATTTGCATCGGCTATCACCGCACCTGAGGCGTCAACAATGGTTCCCATTAGCTGATGTTGTTGAGGATGAGCGGCCGTCTGCTGCGCGAGCGCGGCCAGCGGCAGAAACAACAGCGGGATGAGATACCGGAGCATGACGCGAGTAGTATGTCATCCGTAGCACGAATTTGCAATTCGTATGCATCACAATTTAGCAGGAAATTTATGGATGCCGGTCGCCGCCGCTGATGATCTCAAGCGCGTGCTTCAGCAACGGCGCAACCGCCAAAAAACTTTCGCGTGCGCCGCGTTCAGAACCCGGTAAATTGATGATCAGCGTCTGTCCGCGCATTCCAGCGATGCCGCGCGAGAGGGCGGCGAACTTGTTCTGCTTCATTCCTTCGGCGCGCATCAGCTCGGCGAGGCCCGGAGCTTCGCGGTCAAGTGCGGCACGCGTCGCCTCGGGGGTGCGGTCGCGCGGGCCCAATCCCGTGCCGCCGGTGGTGAGGATGAGTTGCTTGCCTGCGTCGGCGAGTTCCATCAGTCGGGCGGTGAGTCGAGCCTGGTCATCAGGGAGAATTTCATTCGCAAGCGCGGCCTCAGGAAAAAGCTCGAGCGCTAACGCAGCGAGCGCTGGGCCGGAGCGGTCTTCCATTTGACCGGCGGCGCATCGGTCAGAGAGGGTGACGATGGCAATTTGCATCTATTTGGATTTTAGTTTGGCTGGGCAACGTGAAAACGTCTCAATAAGCGATAAAACAATCCCAAATAAAGATTAAAAAACCGGTTTAGGTAGTTGACTCTTGATGTGATGCGGTGCTACGTTTTCACAGTGCGCAATCGATTGCGCGAACGCGTCGCCTACTTGGCGACAAACCACCCTTAGGGAGATTCCAGTGAAGCTCAGCCTGCCAGTACTTGCCGTAATTGCTTTATTTGCTTCAGTTACGCTCACCTCCGTAGCCCAGACCGCGGTCAGCATTGACGCCAAAGCACCGGCACACCCGTTTCCGCACTTCTGGGAGCAGATGTTCGGCTCAGGCCGCGCCAACCTGGCTCTGCGCGAGGGGTACCGCAAGGACCTCAAACTGGTCCACGACAACGTCGGGATGGAGTATGTGCGCTTCCACGGCATCTTCCACGATGAGAACGGCGTCTACGACGAGGACGAAAAGGGCAACCCGGTTTTCAACTTCAATTATGTTGACCAGATCTACGACGGACTGCTGGCGCAGGGCGTAAAGCCGTTTGTCGAAATCAGCTTTATGCCCAAGAAGCTGACCTCGGACCCGTGGGCGACGCATCCATTCTGGTATAAGCAGAACGTCGCTCCTCCGAAGGATTACGCAAAGTGGGATCTGCTCATCCGCGAGTTCGCCAAACACCTCATCGACCGCTACGGCATCGACGAGGTCTCGAGCTGGTACTTCGAGGTGTGGAACGAGCCGAACATCGACTTCTGGTCCGGCTACCCGAAGATGGAGACGTACTTTGAACTTTACGACCACACGGCGCGCGCGTTGAAGGCGGTGAATCTGCGGCTGCGTGTGGGCGGGCCGTCGAGTTCGTCAGCGCATTGGGTTCCGGAGTTTCTGGCGCACGTTGCTGCGGTGAAGGCGCCGATTGATTTTGTGTCGAGCCATGCGTATGACGATGACACGGTTGAGGACCTCTTCGGCATACACGAGCAGATTCCGATGCTCGACCGCGTCTGCCGTGCAATTGGCAAAGTGGATGGACAGATAAAAGCCTCGGCGTATCCCAGCCTGCCGCTATTCTGGACGGAGTGGAATGTTCCGAGCTACGGCGACGAAGTGATGGCGCGCGACAACTGGTTTGTTGGCCCGGCGGTGGCGCATCACATTGTGCAGTGCGATGGCCTC
>CAIMNN010000519.1 GCA_903842845.1 uncultured Acidobacteriaceae bacterium
AACTCGGCTATCTCCGGATACACTTCCAGCGCCAACTTGAAGTGATACAGCGCCTCCTCCGTATGTCCCGTCCTCATCAGTGCAAGCGCCAGATTGCGATGTCCGCGGATATACGCCGGGTTGAGCTTCAACGCTATTTCGTACTGTTTGGCAGCTTCTTCTGACCTGCCGACTCTGTCCAGTACTATTCCTAAATTGTTGTGAACAAGTGGGTCCTCGGAATACTTTACGGCCAGTGCTTGCCAGGCCTCCACTGACTCTTCCAATTGCCCCTTCACCGACAATTCGCTGGCGTGGTCGAACTCCTTGTACATGTCCACGGCGGGCGTGGCGATATGCTGCATTTGGTCGGACGCAATGTTGACGAACTCGGGAATGTTCACCGCGCGGTTCGACGCAGTGGAGTTGTCAATCAGGATTGCCGGGCTGTCATTGCCCTGTTCGTCGATGTGTGTAAGAAACATCTTTGTATACGGTCCGCGGCTCTTCGATGAAAACACCAACCAGCGTCCGTTCGGCGACCAACTATGCCAGCTGTTCATCGGGTACATGTTCGCGTTCAAGCGTCGCGCTTTCCCGCCTTGCGCGGGGATGATGTACAGTTGGCTGTCGGGGCGCATCAGTTCTCCGTTGCGGCATTGCACATAGACTATCCAGCGACCATCCGGCGAGACCTTCGCGAAGGAGTTGCTCATGCCGTTATTCGATGCGCCTTCAATCGGTTCAGCCTTGCCACCCTTGCCATTGTTGAACGGTACCCGGTAAAGATCGTATTGGATCTGCAACTCATTCGGATCGTTGGCATACGCGGCCAGCTTGGCTCCCGCCGGGTAGGGGTCTCTCGCTTTGGCGCGGGAAAATACCACGTACTTCTCATCGGGACTCCAAACACCGTTGGTTTGCACATAATCCGGGTCGTCGGCTCCGGGCAGCGGATGGCGCTCGCTCGTGGCGCGGTCAAGCCATGCTAGGATTCCGCGCGCCGGATAGAAGACTTGCAGAAAGTGATAATCCTTGAAGTTGGCAACGTAAGCATTGTTCGTCGTCGGCCGGTCGGGCCGTGTCACCATCGTCAGCACATAGTTGCCACTGGGCGAGACCTGCGACATGAATGCCACCCGATTGTACTTGTAGTGACGCTCCTCGCTCGGGTCCCAGTTCACCATATCCTTCGTCCCAATCGACATCTGCGGCTTGATGGGAACCAAAGCATACAGCCCCTTGTCGTTCTGCGGGCCGTCCATGTCCATTCCCATCGTCTTGCCGTCGAGCGAGAAAGAATGACAATTCGCGCAGGTGTGTATCTTTTCCAGCACAACGCGGCTTTCAGGTCGGCTGATGTCGCGCAGACGCCATTGAATCAATGGAATCGCGGCCGGCGCCAGCGGCTTGATGACGCCGCGCTCCACCTCGGAGGGCATCAGCGGCACGTCGCGGTAGAAGATCGGCGCGCCCACCGGGTCCTTCGACGTTTGAATCACTGTTTTTCCAGTGGAAAGTATTGCAGTGGAATCGGATTGACGAAAGCCCGAGATGACCACAGTGGCGGCAGCGGCCACGGAGTGCTTCTTGATCTGCTCCCACGAGGCTGTATCCGGGCGCCATGAGTGAGCCTCCGCCAGTTCCGGCGTCAACTGAGGCGGTTCGTTCGATGGCGCAACAGTGCGCGGGTCAATCTCACCCAGGCTCATCTTCTCGCCCGGCGATTCAAAATGCAGCGGCGTGGAGCCATCCCCAAACGTGAC
>CAIMNN010000520.1 GCA_903842845.1 uncultured Acidobacteriaceae bacterium
GCCAAACCGAAGTCCTTCTAGTCCAGCGCCCCGAGAGCGAAACCGTCATGCCCGGCCTCTGGGAGCTGCCCGCACTCAAACGCCCCAACTTCGCCGAAAAATATCTCGCCTTCTCCGTCCGCCACGCCATCATGCAGGTCAACTACACCGTCCGCATCCGCGCCATCACCACCGCCGAAACCAATACCCTCCTCAAACCCGCGCCGCATTCACGCTGGATTCACATCCACACCGCCGCAACCATGGCACTCACCGGCCTCGCCCGCAAAGTGCTCAAAAAAGCGCACCTTATCTAGTGCAGAAAAACCTCAAAATAAAATCTGAATCCCCATCCAAACCCCCGCATCAAAAGTAGTGGTGATAAACGCCGTTTAGCGGCTTCCCCCCAACACTTTTTAAGGAGATTCATCGCATGGCAAGCAAAGCTTCAGCTGTTTGGACTGGTTCGCTCAAAGAAGGCAAAGGCACCATCTCCACCGCAACCGGCGTGCTCTCAAACGCCAACTACTCGTTCGCCACCCGTTTTGAAGGCGCAAACTCCGGCACCACCCCCGAGGAGCTCATCGCCGCGGCCCACGCAAGCTGCTTCTCCATGGCGCTCGGCGCGCAGCTCGGTGGCGCTGGCCTCACGCCTGAGTCCATTGAGACCCACGCAGCCGTCACGCTCGCCAAGGTCGGCGATGGCTTCCAGATCACCAAGATCTCACTGACCACAACCGCCAAGGTCCCCGGCGCAACAAAAGAGGCTTTTGACGCGGCTGCCGCGGGTGCAAAGACCGGCTGCCCCATCTCCAAGCTCTTCGCCAACAACACCGAGATCTCGCTCGACGCAAAGCTCGTCTAATTTTGCTGCGGCTTCCCCAAGCCCGTCGGCTTTTTTGCTGACGGGCTTTTTATTTTTGTATTTATTTTGCGCCGCGCGCCGCTTCTATAAATCTTTTTATCTTGGCCGGATCTTTTTTCCCCGGCGCTGCCTCAACACCGGTAACAACATCCACGCCCCACGGCTTCAGAGTTGCAATCGCTTCGACCACATTCTCCGCATTCAATCCACCGGCTGCAATCAACTTCATCTTCCGCTCGCCGCCAAAAATCGTCCGCCGCGCCTCTTCCCAATCAAAGCGCACGCCTGTCCCGCCCTCCGCAGTTGCAGTGCGCGAATCAACCAGCACTCCATCCACATCCTCGTCCGCAGCCACTTTCCGCAAACTCCCTTCAATCTCCGCCGAGTAATGCAGCACACGCAGAATCTTCAGCCCCGTGCCGAACTCAGCACGCAGCCGCTTCACCGCATCATCTGCAATCCCGCTGTGCAGTTGCACTCCGGTCAATCCGCACTCACGCGCTATCTCGGCCATCTCATCAGCACTCGCATCCACAAAGACCCCTATCTTCTCGATCTCTTGCGGAAGATTGTCAACAATCGGTCTGACAATTCCGGTATTCACCTTCCGCGGACTCTCCGCAAACACAAACCCTACCGCATCCGCCCCCGCCTCACACGCCAGCAGCGCGTCCTCAATTGTCGTCGTCCCGCATATCTTTATCCACATCGCGCTAACCCTCAGCCGCTCTCAACAACTCAGCTAGCGCAACGCCCGGGTCAGCCTTGCGCATAAAACTCTCGCCGATCAAAAACGCGTCAAAGCCCGCCGCTCGCAACCGCGCAACATCCGCGCCGCTCTCAATCCCGCTCTCACTCACCCGCACCACACTCTGCGGAATCATACTCACCAGCTCGACCGACCGCTCCAGGCTCACTTCAAAACTCGTCAAATCACGATTGTTCACGCCAATCGCATCCGCTCCACTCTCGCCCAGCGAGTCCAGCACCCGCTTCAACTCATCGCCGGTATGCACCTCAACCAGCACGTCCAGCTTCAACCCTCGTGCCTCAGCAGCAAACTCCTTCATCTCCGCATTGCTCAACGCCGCCGCTATCAGCAGCACCGCATCCGCCGCATGCGCGCGCGCCTCAACAAACTGATACTTGTCCACCATGAAATCCTTGCGCAAACACGGCAGCGCCACCTCCGCCGAAACCGCACGCAAGTATTCCAGCGATCCCTGAAAGAACGGCGCATCCGTCAACACCGATAACGCCGCCGCCCCGCCGCGCTCATAACTCTGCGCAATCGCCACAGGCTCAAAATCCGCGCGTATCAATCCCTTTGACGGCGAAGCTTTTTTGATCTCCGCAATCACCGCACGACCGCTCTTCTGCCGTAGCGCCGCAGTCCATCCACGCGGCTCATGCAGCGCTGCAAGTCGCTCCAGCTCCGCCACCGGTCGCAACTGCTTCGCCTCGGCAACCGCCGCCCGCGTCTTGTCCGTGATTCTGTCCAGGTAATTCGCCATATGCTCATTTCATTTTCTCAAACATCTCTAATGCCGCCCGAGTTTTTAGCCGATATAGCTGCTCAGGAGACAATCATGAACTTTGACCTCGCAATCAATAAGCATGCAGAGTGGCGCATGAAGTTCCGCACTGCTATGAAAATGAAAGAGAAGATGGACGCCGCAAACATCGGCAAAGACAACTGCTGTGAACTCGGAAAATGGCTGTACGGCCCGGGAAAATCCGAATTCGGCCGGCTGCCCTCATTTATCACATGCGTGGATACCCACAAGGGTTTCCACACGGAAGCCGGCAAGGTTGCCGCGCTCATCAACGACGGCAAATACACTGAAGCCGATAAACTGCTCGGCGCTGGTAGTGCGTACTCACAAATTTCATCGCAGATCGGCGGCATCTTGATCAAACTCAAACACGAGCTCACCAAGGCTGCCTGAACATCGGCTCAGCGGCAGCAGCCTCACTTTGCATTATCGGTGCAGATTTGACAGTACGCCCCTGATTTGCGAGACTTGAAGTTGCTGCCTCTCTGGCAATTCCAGTCAGATGAGTACCGTGCCGAAGTGGCGGAATTGGCAGACGCGCGTGGTTCAGGTCCACGTACTCGCAAGGGTGTGGGGGTTCGAGTCCCTTCTTCGGCACCAAAATTATTTATACGGCTCAATATTAGTTCCGCATTCCATCCAAACTCCGCTCAAAATTGCAGGCGTATCTTGGCTCGCGTAACAGCCCACGACAACACCAGCATCATCGCCGTGAATGCAACCGTCCTCACCACGCCGTGCCATCCGTGGTTGAGGTGGTGCTCAAGATATGTAAATCCCACCGCCGTTGCCATACACGCCCACACATCCGGCAGAAGATAAGTGGTCAGCGTGTTCGCGCCGGCTGGCCGCGCAAAAAATGCCCACCGCGACCAGCCGCGAACGTCGCATACCCAATACAGAACTGTGAAGAGAAGAACCGCCGCGCCAATGCTGTACAGCGACCACGTCGGCGTCGCGCGTATCTTCGAGATGCCGAGCGGCGTCAGCGCCCATCCGGCAATCAGCATTGCCACGCCGAACCCCGCAGCCCGCAGCATTTTCTTTCCCACACTCGTCTCTACCGCGCTGTCCAGAAAAATCTTTGAAGTCAGTACTCCTGCCATGATGATGCAAACCATCGCGCCATTGTTGAACGGCCAAATGTAGATCGGCAGACGGTTCGCAAAGGCATGCCGCTCGGCAGTCGAGTAAACGCAAAGCCCCACCAGCAGCACAAACCACACCGGCTGCAACCAACTCCAACGCCGCGTCGGAATGTACAACAGCGCCACCGCAAAATAACTCAGCCCGATCAGCCCCAGTATCTCCGGATACGAAAAATCAAGCCACGCGACTTGTCCATCCTCAGCGCTTCTACGGAAAAGCGCCAGCAGCAATACAACTCCCGCCAGTCCCGTCCAACGCAACACGCGGCCATACTGCGGAAATCTCTTCGACGGTGGATAAACGTTCAGATAAAGCCCGGCAGCGATCAGCGCCATCAAACACCACAACCCACCATTCATTCCCATCCGCGCTTCGTCGCAAAACTCTGCGTTGGCCAATATCAAACCAAGCACAACCAGACCCAGCGAACGCAGCAGCGTATGCAACCACAGCGCGGCCATCGATCCGTTGCGCTTCAACCTCTGCTCAATTGAAAGCGGCATCGACATGCCCACGATGAAAAGAAAAAAAGGAAACACCATGTCTACATACGTCATGTAATCCAATTTTTCCGGCGCGTGATACGTCCACCACGGCAGCCCCCGCACGTCAGAAAGCTCATTGACGAAGATCATCACCACCATCGTGAGGCCGCGAAATATATCTATCGACAAAACGCGCGTTGTCCCCGCCGGATTCACAATCGTACTGCTCATAATTTATTCACCCTCAACGCTTGGCCTTAATTCTCGCACCACGACGAACAACCGTGGAAAATTATTTTGGATTCAGTGTGAGCCATAATTTCTCACCGCGCATTTCAGTTCTCACCTGCTCCAGCGTCTCTATCAAATAATCAGCCGCGCCGAGCGTCTCAATCGGATGCGAGAAAGTCGTCGCAACCACCGTGCAACCAGCAGCGCGTCCCGACTTCGTCCCCGACTCCGCATCCTCAAACACCACGCACTCCTCCGGCGCAAAGCCAAGCCGCCGCGCACCGGCAAGATACGGTGCCGGGTCCGGCTTCCCTGTGGATACATCATCGGCAGAGATAAATTTTTCCGGCGGCGTAATGCCGCACAACTCCATCCGCGCACGTGCAAGCCGCGGCGTCGCGCTTGTCACAACAGTCCACCGCTCAGGCGGCAACGCCCTCAGCAGTGCGTGCACTCCCGGTAGCACTGTCAGCCCCTCTACATCATCTATCTCAATTTGCTCAATCAGCGCGAGCTCTGCATTCGGGTCCAGGTCGGACCGCAGCCGCGCAACAGTCTCGATCGCCCGCACACCATGCGCCACGCGGCAGGCATGCACCGGATCGATCCCGCGCATCAACGCCCACTTCGTCCAGCTGCGCTCCACTGAACCCATCGACGACACAAGAATGCCATCCATATCGAACAGCACACCGCCGCACTCAAGCTCAACTGGCTCGGCGATCAATTGAATTGACATGCCTTGATTTTACTTTTTTGTGCTGAAGCTCATCTTTGCTGGCGTCGTCAGTGTCACAGTCGCATCGATTCTGGTCTTCATCCTGTCGGCCACAAGCTCGTTCGCGTCCAGCTTCAAAACGCCGCCACCAACCGTCGCCTCGCCGTTCCACGTATCGATGTGCGTAAAACTGTTCTCAAGCTCTGCGGGAATCTGCCCCGCCGGCGCCGTGATAGCGCCATGCTTCCAATCAAAATGAACTTTGCCCTGCGCCGAGTTGGCCAGCTCGTCGCCAGTGAATCCGCTCAACGTAAGCGCGCCACTCGCATTCGCTGGCTGACCGCTCCAACTCTGGCCCACCATCTTGCCAACCTCTGCCGCTTTTGCGTCCTTCAAAAGAAATTCAAAACTATAAGCTGGCTTGCCGTCGTTGTAATCGTAATTGCCGTTCACATGCAACGCACCGCCCAACATCTGAGCATCAAAGCTGTCGATACTCGCCGTCGTTCCCTCAAGGTGCAGTGTCATATGCGGCTCGGTGAATTCCACCGTGTTCAACGTCATGCTTGTGGCTTTAATGCTGCCTTCTAGCGCAGGCCACGGCTGCTGCCGGTTCGGCTTCAATCTCTCTAGTAACTTCGATATCAGCGTCTTGCTCTCTTGCGCGCCCAGGAATGCCGCTTCAACCGACGCCGCATCCACATGGTCAAAGCTCACTGCAAAATGCGCCGGAGTTTTCTCCACACATGGTTCATCGCAGATAGGGAACTCCACGCTGCCCACACCCTTGAGCGGCCCATAGCTGAAATTCACCGCATCCCACGCCGTGCTCTTCGCGTCAAAGCGCAAATTAGCTGAAGCAATCTCCACCGGGCTCAGCAGCAGCGGCGTTGTGAACTTCGTATTGCGCAGCGTTGCGGTTCCGCTGAAGCGGTCCGCGTTCGTCTCGAACCCTGCAATCCACGGCCCGCCTATCTCAAGGTCTGCGTTTATCTCGCCGCCTTTGAACACCGGCAGTTTTTGCTGCCCATCAAGGCCAAGCGCATCAAGCAGCTCAAGCGCGCGCTCGGGCAACGCCGGCCCATGCACATGCACGCTGTAATTTGTCCGCGCCAAATGCACATCTGTCTCAAGCGGCGTCGCGGCTCCGGCTGAAAACGGCAGCTTCGCTTCGAGCGCCTGAAGTTTATCCACACCAGGAGTCGCCGGCAAAAATTCGATCTTGCCAAACTTCAACGGCTCCTTCAACGCGCCGCCTGTCAACTCAAAATCGTCGATCGTCAGCGAACCCGTCAGCGGCCCCGTCTGCGCTTGCGGTTTCTTCCCCGGTTTTGTCTTCGCAACAATTTCAGTTGGCTCGTTCTGTTCAGAATATTTCAGGAACCCGTTCAGATTTCCCTTCGCCTCAATCCCCGGCAGCACACCCGCGCGCAGAGTCCGCAAAATATCAATGCTCGCTTCGGCCGGCAGCGACTTCATCTCGACCGTCAGCTCTGTCCCAGCGGCTTTGGGCTGCACATCGCTCTCACCCTGCACTTGCCCGGTCAAACGCAACTGCCCTTTTCCAAGCGGCGAGTCGCACTCTATCTTCTCCATCCGCATTGCAGGCGCGTGATAGTCAAAGCTGCAGTTGGCGTCAAAATCAAGCGGTGACAGCGTCGCCAGCTCCATACGGTGCACATTCGTCGCCCTCAACCGCGACTTCACCGTCGCATCGCCCGCAGTGCCTTCAATCGTCAAGTCGCCGGTCAGGTCGCCGCGCCAGCCCGCGTCTGCGCCCAGCAACAACTTGGTCAACTGCCCGAGTTGCGCCTTCTTCCACTCCGCTTGTAGTTTTATCGGCATCTGCCGAAGTTCTGGCGCGTTGTGGAGCGTCGCATCCACTTCCAGCATTCCTGTGTCGGCTGAAGTGAAGATCATATCCGTGCGAACCGGCTGTCCTTTGAACTCCACATCCCAGCTGCCGTCGCCGTTCGAAGAAAGTGATAGGTCAGCATTGGTCAGCGAGTAAGGCAGTTTCTCAATTCCGCGCTTGAAGTTGACGCGCGAATTTTTCGCGACGATCGTCGGGAAGCGATGCTTGCCCGCGCTCGTTCCTGCTCCACCCGCACCCGCGCTCTGCCCCACTGACGTCGACGCGCTGCGGAACAGCGCATCCATATTCCAACGCCCCTGGTCGGTGCGCACCAGGTTCAGGCTCGCCTCATCCAGGCTGATGCGGCTTATCTCCAGCTTGCCTCTCCAAAGTGACAGCAGCCGCAGCGACGCATCCACCGTATTCGCATGCAGAATCGGCTCCGCGCCGAATGCAGGGTCCTCTTCAACTTCCAGATTGTCAATTTCGAAACCGGGCCGCGGCAGCAACCGCGCTTCGACTGATGAAATTTTCACCGGCCGACCCAGCGCGCGCGACATCAACCCGGTGATGCGCGTCTTGTAATGTGCAAGCGAGATCAGCGGCGGAACAAACAATGCAAGCAGCACAGCGAATATCACGAGCGCTGCAATCAGCAGCCTTCTGCGCGTCTTTCCGCTCCCTGCTTCGCTCATCTCGTTCGCCTTGTCGTTCTTACTTCACCAGGTGGAAGGTACGGCTCCATCGCGTCCTGTCAAAGAAATGCAGCGCGATGTGACCCATCCAGCGTATCGTCCCGCCAATTCCATCAGAGCTCTGCTGCGTCATCTCGTCCTCGCTCGCGTCAAAGGACCAATAATTGAGCACCGGTCGGCCCATGATGTTCTCGCGTGGCACAAAGCCCCAGTAGCGCGAATCCAAACTGTTCGTCCGGTGATCGCCCATCATGAAGTAATGGCCCTCAGGCACAACCAGCTCGCCATCCTTCACCGCAGAGCCCAGTTGCAGCGCCCAGCTCTCCATCACGCCACCCGGTGAAGGGTTCGGCGCTACCGCAGGAAAATTATCCCGGTATACGTCACTGTTCTCTGCCGATGCGTTGATCGAATCCGGCGGCGGTGTCTGTGCCACACCGTTGATGTACACAACTCCATCGCGCAGCTTGATGTGGTCGCCCGGTAATCCCATCAACCGCTTCACAAGTATCGAGTGCGTCGGAATGCCTGAGGCGTCAACGTCCAGCGTCGGGTCGACCGCCGGCTTGATGAAAACAACAATGTCGCCGTGCTTCGGCTCGCGATAATGCACCAGCGGCATCCACTTCGCTGCCGGCGCAAGCGTGATGCGGTCAACCATCAAGTGGTCGCCGATCAGCAGCGTATTCTCCATCGACCCCGACGGAATCACAAAGTTCTGCCCCAGAAAGGTCAGAATGAACAATCCCACCACCAGCACCGAGCAGATGCTCGCCACAAATTCGTACGGCGTCTCTTCCACCCGTTCGGGCTTCTGTGACTCTTCGCCGGTTGCTTTATTCAATTCTTTTTTCTTGGCCATTTTCTTCGGTCTGTTTTCCTGTGTCTTTAGCGGTCCGGCGCGTTCAATTCCATCTCAGTGAACCACGGTAAATATGCGTTTCCACCGCGCAAAATGCTTCCATCCTGCACCTTCACCGTCGTGTCCGAGTCTATCATTTGCGGCCGCCAGCGTATCTGTCGTCGATGGCCGCCGCAGCGAGAAGTAGATCACCAGCGGCCGCGCCACTATCTGCTCCCGCGCCACCAATCCCCACTCACGCGAATCCGCACTGTGATTGCGATTATCCCCAAGCAGAAAATAATTTCCATCTGGGATGCACAACTCACCGCCCGCCGTAAGCACTTCCATCTGCCGCCACCACTTCGGGTCAACGCGCGGGTCCAGGTTCACCGACACCGGAAAATCATCACCCAGCGGATTGCCCAGCGTCGGCTCAAACACCGCATACGGCTCATCGAGCATCTGCCCGTTGATATAAACGCGCCCCGCGGCGATGCGCAGCCTGTCGCCCGGCAGCCCGATTACGCGCTTCACCAGCAGCTCCGGTTTTGGATGATGGAAAACGACAATGTCCCCGCGCTCCACATCGCGATGCGGAAAAAGCCACTTGGTCGGCGTTCCTTCGCGCGCGTAGATCTGCTTGTTCATCAGCAGAAAATCACCCACCAGCAGCGTCCGCTCCATGCTCTCCGACGGAATCACGAACGGCTGAAAAATGAAGCCAAGCAAAAACACCGCTATCACAATTGTCTTCAACAGCGACGACGCAAACTCCGGCACCGTCGGCCGGTGCATATGCATATGACGCAGAAAACCCCTCACCCCCACCGGTCGCGGCGTCGGCGCGGCGCTTGCTTCTCCGTTCTGTTGCTCTGCTGTCATCTCGTCGCCGAGCCCTCGTCCGCATCTGACTCACTCACATTTTCCATTCTGCTCTTCACGCGCTGCAACGCAAGTCGCGCCGCTTCCTGCTCGGCAATCTTCTTCGTGCTCCCCAGTCCGCGTGCAAGCATCCGGCTCGGCTTGCCGTCAGACGTCTGCAACCGAACCTCAATTTCAAATTGTTTTCTGTGGTCCGGTCCGCTCTCCGCCTTCAATACATACTCAGGCGCGCCCAGGTGCTCGCCCTGCAACAGCTCCTGCAATGCGGACTTGTAATTCCCAAGCGCCTCGCCCGAGCTCAGCTCCTCGGCCAGATGCTTCTCCGTCTCCGCCAATATCCGCTTGCGTGCAAACTTGCGCACCGCATCCAGCCCGCCGTCCAAATACAACGCCGCAATCACCGCTTCCATGCAATTGGAAAGCACCTTCGATTTCTGCCGCAGCCCTGCCTTCTCTTCGCTCTTGTGCAACAGAAGAAAATCACCCAGCTCAATTTTCTTCGCCACATCGCCCATATGCTTGCGGCTTACCAGCAGCGCGCGCACTCGCGTCAGCTCGCCCTCCTGCCAATCAGGATGCGCCTCGTACAGCGCCTCGCCTACAACCAGCCCAAGCACAGCATCGCCCAAAAACTCCAGCCGCTCGTTGTCCGCAATTGCCTCGTCGTTGTGATGGCCACTATGTTGCGAAACTGACTTGTGAGTCAGCGAGCTCAGCAGCAGTTCGCGCCGTGCAAACCGGTGCTCCAGCCGTTCTTCCAGAACCTCGATATTGCAGGCTTCCATACCCGCCTCGCGCTGCTGCATTGCATTCAACCTGCTGCTTACTGCTTTGGCGCTGCCGCAGGGTCCTTGTCGCTCTTGTCGGTGTCGGCGTCCTTGTCCTCGTCCTCGCAGCTGTGACCCTTCACCGTGAACGGAGTCTTCACGCCGCGCTCCGCCGCCGCACGTGTATCCATCTGCCCGTCGCGCACTTCAAGCGCCGCCCTGTACTCGCTCAACGCATCTTCGCGCTTGCAGCTCAGGTCCAGCATGCGTCCCAGATAAATGTGAGACCACGACAACAACCGCAGCTCCTTGCTCGTCGCAATTACTTTGTGGAAGTCGGTTATCGCGTCAAGCGGATGTCCAGTCATCGCCTCGCAACGCGCCAGCACAAACTCCGCTCGCGCCGTGTCAGCAGGATTCTCCGCGCCGCCCTCATGCACCTTCAGTGAAGAGTGCGCTATCGCCATCGCCGTGTTCACGTCGCCCGCCGCCAATCGCGCCTCGGCCAGGTCCAACCCCTCCAGCTTGTGCGGCGTGCTGTGCCGCAGCACATCGCCATCCGCCTGCTTGTCGAACTCTACCTCTCGCGCGCGGTGTGCCTGCTGATCCACGTCCATGCTGTAGACCATCTCGCCTATCGTGTCCTTCAAACTCGCCGGGTCGTGTTCAAAGTGCTGCAACTGCTCGTAAAAATACTGCGTCAGCACGAACCCCTGCTTCATGTCGTGAGTCATTGCCGCCAGCCGCACCGTATTCACCTTCTGCTGCCACACTTGTTTGTCGTGCTCTATCTTCGCGTAATCGGCGCGGTCCGCCTTCGCCGGCATCACAAACGCAGGGATCCCCGTATCCATCGTTCGCGCCTCGATCGCCTTGATCAAGCACTCTATCGTCAGCGCCACCGAGTCCGACCTGTACAGAAACTCCATCGGAGCCTCGCGCACTTCCTTCAGCACCGGCTGCGTGCGGTCTATCGCATTCGAACGCGCATACAACAGAGGCTCAATAATGTAATGCAGATAAGTGTGCTTCACGTCCGACATCTTTATCTGCCCGTTGACCGGCGAAACTATCACCACATAATCCACGCCGTAGATGCGTGCGTTCACCATGCTCGGCGAAAGCATCGGCTCTATCACCACGATGAAGTGCCGCCCGTCATACGTCGACGCCGGCATCTTCAGGTACAGGTCCGTGTCCACGATCATCTTCGTCAGCGGGTCGTGTAGCTTGTTCACTTCGTCTTCATACTGACGACGCATCGTCAGCCAGATGCTGTTCAGGTCCACCGCCGCCAAAAATTTCCTCAGTATCGGCAATATCTCTATCACCTGCGTCGCGTCCGGCGGCATCTCCGGCAGCTCGGCCGTCGCCTCCATCTCCGGCGGAGCGCTCAGATACAGCGCCAACGAAATATACTGCGACACATCATGCAGCGTGCCCGTCAATTTGTGCTGCTCAATATATAGGCAAAGCTGGTCGCGAATGTCGCGTGCATTCTCGCTCGCGTTCAGCGCCTTTTGCACCTCATCGCGCACGCGCTGCCGCATCGGAGCGCTCTCGCTCAACCCCTCGTCATAGCCGCACATATTCAGCGCCGTCGCCATGATGAACACCTGCTCCGACGGTTGCAGCGAGATGGTCGGCCCCGCCGGGTCAATCACTCCAGGCGCCTTCTCGTGCTGAATCTCCGCCGCAGGCGGTGCCTGCCCCTGTTTGGCAAAGGCATCCTTCTGCGCATTCAGCGGTGCTGCCGCCATCAATGCGACTACCGCGCATAAACAAACCAAACTCTTCGTTGTTCCGGACATTTTCATCATTATCGGCATCATTTTTCCTGCATGAAGTTTATCGCACCGCTCTTATTGGACGCACAACCAGCCCCCAGTGTCGCCAACCGCACAAATTCACAGAAAATACTTGCCCCCGCGCCTCGGCCATGTTAACTATATAAACAATAGCATTCTGGTAGCTGATACAACGGTAAACACCCCCGCAGCCCCCTCAATGCAGCAGTTTTCTAATTAAGGAGTCGGCCATGCTCAAGATCGGTACCACCATCCGCACCTACCGCCTGCAAAAGGGTCTCTCCCAGGGCGACATCGAAAAGAAGAC
>CAIMNN010000521.1 GCA_903842845.1 uncultured Acidobacteriaceae bacterium
GCTCCACTCCGCCCTCACACCCGACGAACGCAGCGAGCAGTGGCGACGCATCCGTCGCGGCGACGCCCGCATCGTCGTCGGCACACGCTCCGCCATCTTCGCGCCCGTCCCCTCGCTCGGCCTCATCCTCGTCGACGAAGAGCACGACTCCAGCTACAAGCAGGAGGAAACCCCGCGCTACAACGCACGCGACGTCGCCGTCATGCGCGCCAAGCTCATGAACGCCGTCGTCGTCCTCGGCTCCGCAACCCCATCGCTTGAATCCTGGCAGAACGCGGCTACCAGCCGCTACACCCTTCTCGAGATGCGCGACCGCGTCGCCCAGCGCCCGCTTCCCAAGGTCGAGCTCATCGACATGCGCGCCGAGTTCCAGGCCACCAAGGAAGAAAAAATATTCTCACGCGCGCTCATCTCCGGCGTCACCGACACACTCAACCGCGGCGAGCAGGCGCTCATCCTCCTCAACCGCCGCGGCTACTCCTATGTCGTGATGTGCCGTTCGTGCGGCGAAAAGCTCGAGTGCGAAAACTGCGCCATCTCGCTCACCCATCACAAGCCCTCGGCAGAAGAAGACACCGGCCAAGCCAAAGCCGGCCAGCGTCTTGAGTGCCACTACTGCGGCTACAAGCGCACAGTTCCGCCCAAGTGCCCCAAGTGCGACAGCGAGCACCTCTACTACCTTGGCGCAGGCTCGCAACAAGGCGAAGAGAAGCTCGCCGAGATCTTCCCCAACGCGCGCATCGGCCGCATGGACCGCGACACCGTACGCGGCCGCCACGACCTCGAGCGCCTGCTCTCGCGCCTCCACTCCGGCGAGATCAACCTCCTCGTCGGCACGCAGATGATCGCCAAAGGCCACGACATCCACGGCGTCACGCTCGTCGGCGTCGTCGGTTGCGACCACTCGCTCTCCATGCCCGACTTCCGCGCCGCCGAGCGCGTCTTCCAACTCATGACCCAGGTCAGCGGCCGCGCCGGCCGCGGTGTGCTGCCAGGTAAAGTCGTCGTCCAAACCTACTACCCCGACCACTACGCCATCATCGCCGCCTCGGGCCACGACTATCATTCCTTCGTCGAAAGGGAATTGAAGTTTCGCCGCTGGCTTCACTACCCGCCCTTCGGTGTCATGGCCAACGTCCTCATCACCTCAAAGGAACTCCCCGAAGCCGCGCGCTGGTCCGCCGAGCTCGGCAAATTTCTGGTGCGCATCATTCCGTCCATCTCCGCCAGCCCATCCGGCTCCGCTTCAGGAGTAGCTGCGAGTAGCCCGCCCATCCGCGTCCTCGGCCCCTGCACCGCGCCCATCGCCCGCATCAAAAACGTCTACCGCTTCCACATGATTTTGAAAGCCCAAACCCGCAGCGCCCTCAACGGCGCACTCCGCGCCATGCTCGCTGAAGCCGACCGCCTCCAAATCCCTCGACGCAATCTCACCATCGACGTCGACGCCCAGCGGTTGATGTAAGAAATTATCCTTCGATTCGTTTTTGATAATCTGCCGGTGTTTCTATCACAAACGGCAACTGCCCATTCAATACCAGCAGATCCGCATCGCCCGTCACAAGTAGATCAGCACTACCCGCAAACGCGAGGTTTAAATATTTTTGGTCCTTTGTATCACGGCACTTCACAATGCATTCATCTTTCACTAGGACAGTTTCACAGGCATTCAAATAGATGCTGAGCAACTCCATCTTTAAATCAGTTTCAATTTTGAATTTTGTATATAAAAAGATGCGATTTACTTCCTCGGCAGTTGCTTTTGAGATCAATGGTTCACATTGCTCGCTGATCCAATGCTCTCGAAGCCAGCGAAGCCTGCTGTTTCTGAAAAGCAAGGTTGAAGCAACCACATTCGCGTCAAATACCACACGTAGAGGAGGCATCAAAGCTCTTTTCCGGTCTCAAAACTCCGAGCCCACTCCACTGCATCCGCCACATCCTGTTCGGTGATGCCCAAAGCTTCCAACTTGTCCCATGCCTCTTCAACACGGCTCAGTTTCAACGGCTTCAGGCGTAAACTCCCGCCCTCAACGCTCACATCAAAGTACTCAACCCCTTTAAATTGAGCAAGAAGGGCCTTCGGTAACGTCAATTGGTTCTTCACGGTCATCTTTGCCAGCATAGTCAGCTCCAGTAAGGAAGTAAGGAAATATTACCACGGACTGTATAGTTACACAATTCTTTCCCGAACAACGGCTTCGGATATCCAAGTGACCTCTATATTTTCAGCTGCTATATAGATGAACGAATTCCAATCATGAACGAACAATCGCAAATAGGAAATCGCTTTCGGTAGAGGTTTTGAAAGTAGTTCAGATCTTAGCATTTCGTCGTAAGAGATTATGTCACCGGAGATGTCCAGATATTTTGATCCGAATTGAAAGTAATTCGTGTCTGGTTGCTCAATCGTGCAAAACAGTAGTTCTTTTGAGCACACCAGTCCGCGTTTATAAACAACACTTCGGTCGGATGAGTCCGGGTCACTGAAATCGAAATCAACGGTTAATTCGATAGCAGAATTTTCATAATCAACTCTCAGGTTAATTAGTTGTGCGTCATGAAATCCGTTTGGCGTTGCTAAATCAAGCTCTTCAAAAGTCATTGAAATCTTCCTTCAATAGGTACTCAATCACTTCACCATCTTCGCAACCCGCTTCCGCAACGCCGGAACCACTTCCTCATCAAACCACGGGTTCTTCTTCAACCAGATATTATTCCGCGGGCTAGGATGCGGCAACGGAATCATCTTCGGCCACGCAGCCCGCCACGCCTGCACGCGCTCGGTCAGGCTCAGCTCGCTCGTCTCCGGCATGTGCCACGCCTGCGCATACTGGCCAATCACCAGCGTCAGCTCAATCTTCGGCATCGCAGCCAGCAGCCGCTCGCGCCACTCCGGCGCACACTCGCGCCGCGGGGCCACGTCCCCCGAGCTACCTGTCCCCGGATAACAAAACCCCATCGGCAAAATTGCTATCAGCGACGTATCGTAAAAGATTTTTTTATCTATGCCCATCCACTCCCGCAGCCGGTCGCCGCTCGCATCCGCAAAGGGAACCCCACTCTCATGCACCTTCACGCCCGGCGCTTGCCCTGCAATCAAGATGCGTGCATCAGCGCCCGCTTGCAATACCGGCCTTGGCCCCAGCGGCAGCTCCTTCGCGCACAACGTGCAGGCGCGCACTTCCTTCAATAAAATTTTGAAGGCCTTCTCCGTCATTGGCGGCTTCAACTGCATCTCAACCAGCTCAAAGCGCACCTTCTATGTGGAAACTGCTCAATCCATCGCCCTCAGCATCCGCCAGCTTCTGCTCAATTACCTTGTCCACGCGCGCGCCCCTCGGCCCCCGCTCCAAACTCTCCTTCAACTCCGCCAAATCCTCGGCATCGCCCGCCGCAAGCACCTCCACTGCGCCCTCATCGGTGTTGCGCACCCAGCCCTTCAAGTCCAGCTCCCGCGCCTCGCGGTGCACAAACCAACGGAACCCAACCCCCTGCACTCGCCCAGTCACTAAGTAATGCATCACCATGTGAAGTAGACTAAATCACAGGATGGTCTTCGGGCAGCATGGTTTTTGTTTTGGACAACTACGATTCCTATACCTACAACCTCGTCCAGTACCTCGGCGAGCTGGGTGCCACGGTCCACGTCGCGCGTAACGACGAGCTCACCGTCGAGCAGGTCGCCGCCCTCCGCCCCGACCGCATTCTGCTCTCGCCCGGCCCCTGCACGCCATCCGAGGCCGGCATCCTCGTCCCGCTCATCAAGCACTTCGCCGCCCACTCGCCGCAGACCCCCATATTCGGCGTCTGCCTCGGCCACCAGGCCATCGGAGAAGCCTTCGGCGGCCGCGTCATACGCGCCCCGCAGCTGATGCACGGCAAGGTCAGCCCGGTCACTCACTCCGGCTCAGGTATCTTCGCCGGCCTCGCCTCGCCGCTGACCTGTACCCGCTATCACTCCCTCATCGTCGAAGCATCAACCCTACCTGCCGAACTCGAAGTCACCGCGACGACACCCGGACCTGACGGCAACAGCTGCGGCCCCATCATCATGGCCCTCCGCCATCGCACCCTCCCCATCGCCGGCGTCCAGTTCCACCCCGAAAGCGTCCTCACCGACGGCGGCCACCAGATGATCAAGAACTTCCTCGCAATGTGATTGCGCGCCGCGCCTTCAGATGCAAAAATGACCCTGTGCACATGAACAAAAAAGTTCGTTCTCTCCGGCTATCCTTAGTCCCTCTGTCCCTTTGTCCCTCTGTCCCTTTATTTGTCTTGTCCCTCTGTCCCTTGGTGCCTCCGTCCCTCGCCGCCCAACAACCCTCCACCCCCATCGCCATCGTTTCCATCAATCAAAAAAATCCCCCCGTCGTCACCGGCTCTCTCTCAGTCTCCTCCGGCCACGCCATGATCGGCACCTCCGGCTCCATCACCGCCGGCGACGCCACCGCCGAGGTCAATCTGCCGCGCCGCGGTAAGCTCCTCGTCTGCGCCAGCACAACCGTCAACCTCACAGCGGACACCAATGTCGTCGCCGGAGAACTCCCCGGCCTCATGCTCTCCCTCGAACACGGCGCGCTCGAAACCAGCTTCGCTGCTGGCCGCAACTCCGACGTCATCCTCACCCCCGACTTCCGCATCCTAATCGGCGGCCCCGGCGCAAGCGAGGTCAAGGTTCGTCTCGCAGACCACGGCGACACCTGCGTCGACAACCCCGGCGCAAACGGGCCTTATGTGATTGTGACCAGCGTCTTCGAGGGCGGCGCATACCGCGTCCAGCCCGGCCAGCGCGTCATGTTCCAGCACGGCAGCACCCGCGAAGTTATTGA
>CAIMNN010000522.1 GCA_903842845.1 uncultured Acidobacteriaceae bacterium
CCGGCGAAACGATCGTCAGGTTCGGCAGCTTCAGCTCCCTGAAGTAGCTCACCATCACCGGGCTCGCAAACAAATGGTCCACGGGAATATTGAAGAACCCCTGGATCTGCGCCGCGTGCAGGTCCACAAACAGTGCGCGGTTCGCCCCCGCCGTCGTCAGCAGATCGGCTATCAACTTCGCGCTGATGGCCACGCGCGGCTTGTCTTTGCGGTCCTGGCGCGCATAACCGTAATAAGGAACAACCGCCGTGATGCGATGCGCGGAAGCGCGCTTCAGAGCGTCGAGCATCACCAAAAGCTCCACCAGGTGCTGGTCCACCGGATAGCAGGTCGGCTGTACAACAAAAACATCCGCGCCGCGTACATTCTCCAAAAGCTGGAAGTAAACCTCGCCATCGGCAAAGCGTTGCAACTTGGCCTCGCCCACCGTTGCGCCGATGTGCTTCGCAATGTCGGCCGCAAGCTGGCGGTTCGCAGAGCCGGAGAACAGCTTGAAGTGCTTGTCCTCGTTCAAACTGGGAACGCGCTTCTTCTCAGTCTTTTCAGAAACGGGCTTTTCAGCTACGTTTTTTTCTGCGGCTGCCGGCTTGGTCTTCGGGTCGTCCATGACTTCCTGTTTCAAAACTGCGCTAGCTTCCATTGCCTTGCTCCCCTCCAATGCTGGTTGGCGTTGGTGTGGTCTCAATTTCAGGCATTGCGGTTGGTTCACTCCGCGCCTGACTTTCCCTGATGCTTTGCTCGGCTACTCTCACGCATTCCTGCGAGCGCTTAGCGAGCGGCTGCTGCATGCTGGCTTTTGCTCTCACTGAAATTCCCTGCGAGCGCTTAGCGAGCGGCTGCTGCATGCTGGCTTTTTGCTCTCACTGAAATTCCCTGCGAGCGCTTAGCGAGCGGCTGCCGTACGCTGGCTTTTGCTCTCACTGAAATTCCCTGCGAGCGCTTAGCGAGCGGCTGCCGTATGCAATACCTGGCTGGGCGACCAGGATTCGAACCTGGACAAGTGCCTCCAAAGGGCACGGTCCTACCATTAGACGATCGCCCAAACTCTGAACCGATAGGCAGTCTTGCGCGCCGATCGGACCACTGTCAATGCTGAATTACTAGCCTGTTAATTAGACTTCGAAATCAGCATCTCCGGCCAGTACTCGCTGCGTGGCAGGGTGCGCGTCAAGTACGACTCGACTCCCTCACTCCGCAGCCGAACAACGGCCGACTCCGCTTTTCCGCGGCCATCGTACAGCCCGAAAAGCGCCGAGCCTGATCCGGACAACGCCGCATAAAGCGCCTCATCCGGTTTGCCGGTGGACGCAAGACTTTGCTTGATCGCGAGAAGGGAGGGTTGCTGGCGGAAGACGACCTCTTCAAAGTCGTTCTCGATCCAGCTAAGGATCCCGGTTCGGACAAGCGCGGACTGGTGTCCCGCCAGGCCCTCCCCCACAGGGAGGACACCGGATGAGCCCGCCTCAAAGCACTGCGCAAACGCGCTAGCCGAAGCCTGACTCAACCTCTTTAGTTTATCGGCACTTAGCTCCTGCGTCAAATGGCGCTCGGCGCACAGCTCGTCCCAGTCCGCAAACGCCTTCGCCGTCGACACCCCAATAGAAGGAACCGCCACCACCGTCCACACCGACTCAAAATCCGGCAGAGCGCTCACTATCTGCCCCCGGTCCGTCCCCAATACCGCCCCGCCGACCAAAAACAGCGGCACATCCGAGCCCACCTCAGCCGCAATCTCCAACCGCCTGGCTGTCCAGTCGTCGTTACAAACTCCGCTATCTCCGCTAGCCCCGCTAACTCCGCTCGGGATATCGATGCTTGCTTTCCGAAGTTCCGCCTCCAGCCCAACCAGCGCCGCCACAGCATTCGCCGAGCCCGCTCCCAACCCACCCTGGACTGGAAGTCTTTTGTGAATCGTAATCTTCACCGCGGCCTTTACACCCAACGCAGCCAGCGCCAGCAGAACCATCTTCCAAGCCGTGTTCCGCGCATCGGCAGGCACACGCGGGTCATTCGACTCCAGCTCAAGCCGCGTCTCCGCACTGGGCCGCGCCTCAACCTCAACAATGTCATGCAGTTCCAGCGTCTGGTAAATCGTCGCCAGCCCGTGGAACCCATCCGCCCGCGGCGCACCTATCGCCAGGCCCAAATTTATCTTCGAGTGCGACCGAACCGCTGTGGACATATTGTTATTCTATCCGCGCGGCTAACTCCGCTAACCCCGCTAACTGCGCTGGCCTTGTAACTTTCCCGCCCCTTGCCCCATCCATATAGATGAGGTCGCTGAGGTCACAATGTTCACCACTCCCCCTGACTCTGAAAACAAATCCCGCCGCGCCTTCATCTTCACCGCCGCCGCGGCCCTGAGCGCCGCTGCATTCTGGGCCCTGCGCCGCTCCACCGTCGCCGCCGCCACTCCGCTCCAACCCGACGAAGGCCCCGCCACGGTCACCATCGTCGACTTCGATGCACGTGGACAAAGAACCGCCACGCGCACCCTCCCCCGCCTCATCCGCACAGACGCCGAGTGGAAAAAGCTCCTCCCTTCAGATTCATATTGGATCCTCCGCCACGAATCCACCGAGCGCCCCTTCACCGGCGACAGTTGGGATGAACACCGCCCCGGCCTCTTCCGCTGCCGCGCCTGCGACCTCGCCCTCTTCCTCAGCACCACCAAATTCGACTCCGGCACCGGCTGGCCCAGCTTCTACCAACCCATCGCCGAAGAAAACATCGTCAAAACCGTCGACGGCTCCCTCATGATGGTCCGCACCGCCGTCTCCTGCCGCCTCTGCGACGGCCACCTCGGCCACGTCTTCGACGACGGCCCCGCGCCGACGGGATTGCGGTATTGCATGAACTCCTTCGCCATGCAATTCGTCCCCTTCGCCTGAGACTCGCGCAGAATTATTGCCATCACTTTTTTTCTAAGAAATGTTCGGGTGCCCCCGGTCCCTTGCTTTCGGGGACCGGGGATATATTGAACCTTAGTTCTCGCGCTAAGCAAAAAGGCACGGTCTCAGCCGTGCCGGAATTGCCATCAATAATGTTCTCGGGCTTTAGCCCCGGGGCACTGCTTAATCCGAATCAGCTAG
>CAIMNN010000523.1 GCA_903842845.1 uncultured Acidobacteriaceae bacterium
GGTCCACGATCCAGCACGACAGCCGCAGAATCTTCGAGCTAACCTCGGCGACACGTACCAGCGAGGCGAGGGCCACAGCGCGCCCTGCGTGCGTGGTGAGGATGGCTACAACCAGCGCGCACAACACGATTGTGAAAGCAAGCCTGAAACGTTTTGTGACGCACCGCGCCATGCTTTCTCCCGTTTTCAGAGGGCTGGGTCCATACGATGTTCCGCATAGGACGGGATGAGAATGTCACGGCCCACGTACACGCGGGCGCGTGAGCCCTCCTTGAGCGTGATGACCGGCAAGCGGTTGAGAAAGTGATTCAACACCTGCTCGCCTTCTGCAGCGGTCTGCTCGGAAATGCCATTGCGAATCTGCGTCGAGGAATCGAGTACGCTGCTGTTGTTGCCGATCTGGGCGAGACCACCCAAGCCACCAATGGCCGCCGCCGCTCCGAAGGCCATCAAATATCCGTGATCTACCTTGGTGGCAAGGCCCGTCGTTCCAATTGGGTCAAGACCGATGTACTTGTCGAAATCAAGTGAGAAGCCATCGGGACAGACAGCACGATGGAAGATGACGAACATTTTCCGCTGCTGGGCGTTGCCTACGCTCTGCACAGTGCCGATCAGGCGCGTGCCCTGGGGCATGAGCAACTGTTGGTGGTCATGCGAGTAGTAGTCCGTGGTGAGCATGACCAGGATCGGCCCGCTGAAGCCGCCGTCAATGTGGTTCGTAACGACGCCTTCAAAGACCGTCCCCTCAAAGATCCGATAGAGACGCCCTTGATACTGATCGAACTCATACGACCCCATAGCGTCAGCCTTGGGGGCTGCTTTCGTTTCAGCAGTAACGGCCCGGACAGGCTTGTCTGCGGCGGCTGAATTTGACGGCACGGCTGCTGTTGCCGTAATCGCAGCGGAAGGAGCGGCGGCTTCGCCAGAATGCGCGAAGTCAATCGCTACGGTGCCGCTGTTGATGGCATCTTGCTTCTGCTTTTGGCGTGCCAAGGCCCTTTGTTTGACTTCGGCCTGAGCTTCCGAAACGTTCGATGTATGCTGCGGTGCATTTGGACTGGAGCCGTAGATCGTGTCGCGCTGCGCCGAGGTCATCGGTGCAGCACTAGCTGATTCGGGTCCAGGAGCGCCTTCTGTCGCCTGGAGTTGCTGCATCGCTGCAACCAACTCTTGTTGCTTCTGTTTTTCCTCGGCATCATGCTGAGCTTGCAATTGCTGTTGCGTCTCAAAGCTCGATACCTGCTGCGCATTCGGTGAAGTCGGACGCATCTGTAATGCGCTTGCCGGGGCTGTCTTCTTGTTACCGCGCAGCAAGCTCGATACATTGGCAATGCCGAGTATGGCGAGGATCGCCACCAGGACAATGACCACTGGCATCCCCTTCTTGAGAGGCGGCTTCGCCTCCGGCTGCTCTGGAATGGTTGCGGGCGTATTTGGGTTCTGGTCGGTCATGGCTACTTCGTACCTCCCACACGATGGAATTCAACCTTCTGCTTGCCGATAGCGAGATACCCGTTGTCCAGTAGCTTCGGCACGGTATAGAGCCCGCCGTTGAAATCAAAATTGATGAGCGACGGCTTCTTGTCCTTCACCTCGTAGAGCGCAGGCGTCTCTTGGAAGACACCACGCAAATAGGTGAATTTGTCGTCGTGCCAGATTTGCTGGAGGCCAAGCTCCTTGCCCTTCTTCTCGTCCCAGGTGTAGTCAAAATGCAGAGTGCCGGGATATTCGCTCCGGTACTGCTCGGCCTTCGTCTGCTCGGTTTTGAGTTCTGCGGCATGAGCGGTTTTCGCGGCAGCAGCTTCCTGTTTTGCTTTATCCAGCTCGGCCGCAGGCACAAACACGGGAAGCTGCGCCAGACGGTCTTTTGCAGCCTGGTCGCCTGGATTGACGAAGACCTTGGAATCGAAATGCGCATCGGAGTCACCGGATACCTCACGAAGTGCAAGCGTGTACTCGTTGCCGTGATCGGAGACGATGTGAATATCAGTGGCGGCGTTTGCGGCCTTGGGCTTGACACTGATAAAGCGCGAAGCCACATGACCACCGTCGAATACCCAATTCACCGTGTCGCCGGCGAAGACATTGGCAACCTTCTCTTCGGCGGGCAGTACGATGAGCGTCGATTGCAGTAGCCCGGCGCGAACCTGCGGCGGGGTCTCCGCCTCCGACACGATGACCGTACGCGGCGCGGCCGGTTGAAGGGGATGTGGGTCGGTTGCAGCATGGAGTTGACCTACAGTCAGCATCATGCACAGGGAAAAAGAGACAACAAGGGTGGGGCGCATAATGTTTGAGTCCTTTCTGCGGTGAGATTTTGTTTATTAGGTCTCGCTCTGGGCAAATCGAGCAATGCCCTCGGTGAGCCCGTACTTGGCAATGAGCTTGCTGCGACGCACGCGGTCTTTCGGTTTGGTTGAGAAGATCGCATAGCTGCGGCTGTCGAGATTGAGCTTGATGACCTTGGTCAACCCGTCGCGGCGCATATAGAGACCTTCGCGATCCTGCAAGCTCTCGAAGAGAGCGAGCTGTTGCTCGTTCATTTTGAAGAGTTCCGCGTAGCGCTTCCGGTTAAAGGTAGCGTCCTTGAGAAATAGAAATGATGTACAGGAGTTCACTATGCTGTCGGCGTTTGCGCCCAGGTCCTCCGCAGACTGGCCGATCATCGTTACCCCGCCGA
>CAIMNN010000524.1 GCA_903842845.1 uncultured Acidobacteriaceae bacterium
GCCCCGAGCAGGTCAAAGGCAAACGCGGCGACCCACGCAGCGACATCTATTCACTCGGAATCATCCTCTACGAAATGCTCACCGGCCAGGTGCCCTTCACCGGCGTCAATCCTTTTACCGTGATGAACGACCGCGTGCTCAATGACCCCGCTCCGCCGCGCCAGCTCAACCCAGAGCTCAGCCCACAGCTCGAAGAAATTCTCTACCGGTCACTCGAGCGCGACCCGCGCCACCGCTACGCCAACGCACACGAAATGATCTGGGACCTCACCCATCAGGAACAGGTAGGCGTCGAAGACCGTTCGATGCGTACCCCCACCCGCCGCCGCTCACCCATGGCCCGCCGCATCGGCTTCTACGCCGCTCTAGTCGCCATCCCCGTCCTCCTCTTCGCTCTTATGCTCCTGCTCGCTAAAAAATAGTTGTCAGTTCTTAGTTCTTGGTTTGTAGCCCTCTCACAACTTTTCCTAATAATCCGCCTCTATATCTGGCAGCGTTCGTGTCATCAATACACGCGACTGAGAACTGAGAACTGTCTTTTATCAGACACAGCCGAACCCTATGAGGCACTTATACTTGCCCTTCACCCGCGCTACACTGAAAAGGCTCGGTAAACCACCACTGCCCATGCGCATCCATACGATAGCGCTCAGCGGCATTTTGTTGCTTGCGATGGCCTCGGCCGCCGCGGCAACCTCCTCCTCTACCCAAAAGCACCACGCCGCCAGAAAACCCGCCGCACCAGAGGCCGGCAAAACTGCGCGCAACCACGCATCCACAAACAAAAAAACTGCCGCACCCTCAAAACGCACCGCGACTAAACCTGCACAAAAGCCCACATCGCGTACTCATCAAGTCGCCCTCAAGCCGCAATCATCAGCCACCCGCGTCGCCAGTCGTGCATCTGTCCAGTCCACCCGTCACCACCGCCTCACCACCGGCGAAAAACGCCTCGCGCGCATCCACCAACTGGCCCTGCGCCGCGCCGCACCAATCGAACCCGAAGCCATCGAGCCCCACAGCTACCTCGAAGCCACGCCCTCGCGCCGCATCGAGACCGCCGCCAACACGCCTTCGCCCCTCAAAGGCTCTTACGATTCCCTCGTACGCCAGAACCAACGCTCCGAGCTCGAAGGCCTCGAGCGCATCGAAGATGAAGACGACCTCAACGACCGCATCTCCGCCGGCGTCCTCGTCCCCGTGCCCACATCGCAGCAGCTCGCCATCAACGCCAACTTGCCAGAGAACCGCCGCTACTGCCGCCCCTGGACCGCCGACTTCCTCCGCGACCTCAGCCGCGCACACTCCTCCGAGTTCGCATCGCCACTCATGGTCACCTCCGCCGTCCGCACCGTCGAGTACCAAAGGCAGCTCCAGACCGTAAACGGCAACGCCGCCGCAGCCGAAGGCGACGTCGCCAGCCCCCATCTCACCGGTGGCAGCATCGACATTGCAAAATCTCCCATGAGCCGCAAGGAAATCGCCTGGATGCGCAAGTGGCTCCTCGAAATGCAGAAGACCGGCCACATCGATGTCGAAGAAGAGTTCAAGCAATCCTGCTTCCACATCACCGTTTACAACACCTATGAGCCGCTGCCAGAGCTAAAGCCCCAGCCCAAACGCCGCCTCACGCGCACCGCCGCAAAACCCACCACCGACGAGTACCCCTCCCACGGCGAATAGCCACGCCAGATTTTTCATCCTCTGCACACTCATTCGCGCTACAATCTCTGCGAAGACCTCCAACATTTCCAGTACTTCATCAATCAAGGAGCAGTGATGAGCACCGATACCAACGCAATGCCCCCCGCCGTCGACGAAACCCCCGGCCTCAGCCAACTCGGCCGCGTCACTAACATCCTCTTCGCCCCCTCCAAGACCTTCATTGACATCCGCGACAAAAGCCGCAGCTGGTGGCTGCCGTTTTTGATCACGATCTTCTTTGCCTATCTCTTCTTCGCGGTGGTCACAGCCAAGGTGGGTTGGACTCAGGTAGCGGACAACATGCTCTCCTCCGATGCCAAAACGCAGGAGCGATTGGCACAGGCGCCCAACCCGGCAGAAGCCAAGGAACAGGCGCTCAAAATTACGTCCATCATCACGCAGGTCACCGTATGGGGCAACGCCGCGTTTGTATTGCTGTTCAGCCTCATCGCAGCAGTTGTACTCTGGGCTTCTATCAATTTCATCTTCGGTGGCAAATCAAAATTTTCTGAGGTCTTCTGCGTTTGGATGTACGCAGGTCTACCGGGAATTTTTAAATTGATAGTTGGCTCCATCATGCTCCTTTTAATTGCGCCCGATACATTCAACCTCAAAAACTTCGCCCCCACCAACATCGGCTTCATGTTGCCGGCGGATACAAATAAGTTCCTGATGGTCATTGCCACAAAGTTGGATGTAGTGGATATTTGGGGCCTCGTCCTTCTCTCCATCGGTCTGGCGATAGTTGCAAGGCTCAAGAACAACTCCGGCTATATCGTCGTCTTCGGCTGGTGGGCCATTCTTATATTCCTTGGTCTCATCGGAGCAGCCTTCTCCGGCTGATTCAGCATTCAGCACAAAACAAAGGGCGCGTCTAAGGACGCGCCCTTCACTATTTCCGCTTACCATCTTCCGCCAGTTCTTCCAAAGACCCTACTGGCTAGGCCCTATTCACTAGGCCCTGCTTCATTCCACCCACTTCTTCATCAGCAGCGAAGCATTGATTCCGCCGAACCCAAACGAGTTCGAGAGCGCGATATCAAATCTGTGGTCGACCGGTTTATTCGCCACATAATCCAAACGGCACATCTCGTCCACGTCGTCCAGGTTGATCGTCGGTGGCAGCTTCTGGTTGATGAGCGAAAGCACCGTGATGCCCGCCTCCAACCCGCCTGCGCCGCCCAGCAAGTGCCCGGTCATCGACTTCGTGCCACTCACCTTCAGCCTGCCGCTCAGTGCCTGCTCGCCGAACACCAGCTCGATCGCGCGCGATTCGTTGCCGTCGCCCGCCGGTGTCGATGTCGCATGCGCGTTCACATGCCCCACCTCTTCCGGTTTCACTCCGGCATCTTTCAGCGCCGCACGCATCGCACGCTGCGCTCCTTCGCCGTCCTCGGCAATGCTGGTCATGTGGTACGCATCGGCGCTCATGCCATAGCCGATGATCTCGCCCAGTATCTTCGCCCCGCGAGCCTTTGCGAACTCCAGCTCTTCAAGGATGAGAACTCCCGCGCCTTCGCCCACAACAAATCCATCACGGTTCTTGTCGAACGGCCTGCTCGCCTTGGTCGGATCGTCGTTCCGCGTGCTCAACGCGCGCATCGCAGCAAATCCGCCCACGCTCATCGGCGTTACTGCCGCCTCTGAGCCGCCGGCTATCATCACATCCGCGTCACCGCGCGCGATCATCCGGAACGAGTCGCCGATTGCATTCGCGCTCGTCGCGCACGCCGTTGCCGTCGCGCTGATCGGCCCCTTGGCGCCGTACTTGATGCTCAGCTGCCCTGACGCCATGTTGATGATTGCCGCGGGGATAAAAAACGGAGATATCTTGCGCGGGCCGCCGTTCATCAGGTTCGTGTGCTCGCGCTCGATCATCTCGAAGCCGCCGATACCCGAACCGATAAACAAGCCCACACGCTCGGCTATCGCCGGCGTTATCTCCAGCCCGCTCTGCGTCAATGCTTCGTGCGTCGCTGCAAATGCGTAATGGATGAACCGCCCCATCTTGCGCGATTCCTTTTTGTCGATGAACTGGAGCGCGTCAAAGTTCTTCACCTCGGCGGCAAACGTCACCGGAAAGCCGGTCGTGTCAAAGCCCACAATGGGGGCCATGCCACTCTTTCCGGCCAGCAGACTGCTCCAGATCTCCGGCGCCGTGTTGCCCACTCCGCAAAGCAGGCCCAGCCCGGTTACTACCACTCGACGGCTCACTGTTTACTTGCCAGCCTTTGCATTCTTGTTGATGTAATCGATCGCGTCCTTGACCGTCTTGATCTTCTCGGCGTCTTCATCCGGAATCTCCAAGTCAAAGGCCTCTTCAAACTGCATTACCAGCTCAACCACGTCTAGCGAGTCGGCGCCCAGGTCTTCCTGGAAGCTAGCGCCGGGCGTGACCTCGGCCTCATCCACCTGCAGCTGCTCAACAATGATCTGTTTCACTTTTTCTTCAACGGCCATTGGTCTTCTCCTGTCTTTCTTTCTGAATACATTGGATTCAAAACTCTGATTTATCCTGCCTCGCTGCCACAATACCGCTACGGCCCGCAGGCACACAACCACCGTAAGCGGTTTTTCCCGCCATAGGTCAGAATCAACAGTTTATCGTCCCCCCTCCAAAAGCGGCAAGCAGTGGATTGCCTTACTTTTAGGATTTCCTGTCAATTCTGCGTGAGCGGCGCCTAAATCCACCGCCCTGTAGACCTTAACCCTGGTCGACGGCCCTTGCCCCGCCAGCCGCACGCGAGCAGTGAATCTCCGGCACTATCCCAGTCTTTGCCTTGTACAGCTCTTTCAGCTTCGCCATAAACTCCGGCGCATGCGCCTTCTCAACCAAGTTGATGGTGCAGCCGCCGAATCCGCCGCCCGTCAATCGCGCGCCGATCAGCCCCGGCAGTCCCTGCGCAAGCTCAACCATAATGTCCGCCTCTTCGCAGCTGCCTTCAAAATCTTTGCTGTAGCTCGTGTGCGCTTCGGCCATCAACCGCCCAACCTTTTTCAAATCGCCGGCCTCCAGCGCATCAGCCGCTGCAACCGTGCGCAAACACTCGCTGACCACATGCCGCCCGCGCTTCAACGCATTCGGACTCATCTCGCTGCCCCACTTGGCCAAGTCCTCAAGCGTCGCGTCGCGCAAAAACTTCACCTCCGGCCGGTGCTTCGTTATCACCGCGCACGCCTCTTCCACTTCCGCGCGCCGCGTCTTGTACTCCCCACCCGCAACCGAGTGCCGCACCATCGTGTTCGCAATTACCAGCTCCACATTGTCGGGAATATGCGCCATGCGGAAGCTCAGATCGCGGCAATCGAGCAACAGCGCGCAACCCTCCTTCGCGTTCGCGCTGATGAACTGGTCCATGATTCCGCAGTTCGCGCCCACAAACTCGTTCTCCGCGCGCTGACACAACCGCGCCAGCTTCGGCCGCGGCAGTTCAAAGCCCAGCAGCCACTGCAACGCCAGCGCCGTTGCCACTTCTATCGCAGCAGAGCTCGACAACCCCGACCCCAGCGGCACATCGCTCACAATAGTCAGCGAAAACCCCGGAATCTTGTGCCCCTGCCCGGCAAAGATCACAGCAACGCCCATCGGATAATCGCTCCAATGCCCGCTCCCGCGCTTCGGCAACGCATTCGAATCAAATCCCCGCTCCTCGACAAAATTCTCCGAGTAGATCGCAATCGTATTGTCCGCACGCGGCGAAATAGCCGCCGTCGTCGCAAACTCAATCGCCGCCGGCATCACGAAACCTTCCGCGTAATCCGTGTGCTCACCAATGATGTTCACTCGCCCCGGCGCAACAAAAAGCGCGCAATCGCTCTTGTACCGCTCCCGGTGCATCGCTCTAACTTTTTCCGCCGCTATCATACGTCTACCCTTTCCTTCCTGTTACCTCGGCCGTCGCCGCGTCCAATCTCTGCCAAATATCGCCAAGCCACGCCTCATGCTCCGGCTTCATTAAAACACTGCGCAGGCAGCTCACGTGCTCGTCACTGCCCGCCGCATCAAACCAATTCTCCGGCAGATTCACCAACGCCAGGTGCAACTGCCGCTCGGCCGCGCAATCAAAAATTCTTTGCGCCGCATCGGAATCGCCCCGCGGCTTCCACACAACAATATCAAGCTCCGGCCCGCCGCTGCGCATCATCTCGCATCGTCCATCCGCTGCCAATCTTTTCTCAAACTCCAAAGCAGCACGCCTGCCCGCTGACAAACCTTCTGCAAATTCGCCGCCCTTCACCAGCGGCAACAACTGCATCGTCGCCCACAACGCAACCGCCGAAGCCCCCGCGCGCGAGCACTCCAAACTTATCTCGCCCAAATGCAATTCCTTCGAAGTGAAATACGTATACGGCGAATCATGCTTGTAATGCCGACCCACCTTCACATCGCGGAACAGCACACACCCGCATCCATACGGCTGCAACCCATGTTTGTGCGGGTCCACAACGATGGAATCCGCCTCCGCAATCGCTCCAAACGCGAGCCGCGCCCCATCGCCCAACTCGCTCTCTATCAATTTGAAGTAGCCGCCATACGCCGCATCCACATGCACTCGAAATCCATACTTCTCACGCAACACCAAAATCTCATCCAACGCATCGACCGAGCCAATCGCCGTCGTTCCCAGCGTCGCCACAACAGTCCCCACATCGCCGCGCTTCAACTGCGCTTCCAGCGCATTCAGATCCATCCGCCCATCCGCGCCCGCGCTCACTGCCGTAAACTCCTGCCCCAACACCGCGCTGATTCGGTTGTGCGTGTAGTGCGCCTGTTCACTCGCAACAATACGCCTGCCAGGCCGCTCGCGCCCCGCAACCCATAGCGCTTCCAGGTTCGCAAACGTCCCGCCCGAGGTCAGATGCCCTAAATGCTCCTTCCACCCGAACATCTGCGCAATCCCGCCAACCGCCTCTATCTCCATCGCCGAGCTCGCCCGCCCGCCATCGAGCGCATGATTGTTCGGGTTTATCGCCATCGCCAGCGCATACGCCGCGTGTGCCAACGGATGCGGCGGCTTCAGCATCTGCCCGGCATACAAAGGATGAAAGTAAGGAAAGTTGTCCCCCAGCCTCCGCGCCGTCTCTTCCAAAATCTCCGCCGCGCGCTCCGGCTTTTCCGTCGCCGCGAAAGGCTCAAACTCAGGCAGTTCATCAAACTCTCCGCCCAGGGTTTTCAACCCCTCCCTCAATAGTTCCGCACTCTTTTCCCACTGCCTCTGGCTCATGGCAATCACACTATCACACCCTCATTTGCGCACAACACACAGCCTGTTCACAACCCTCAGTTGTCCACACAATTCACCCGAAATATAACAAAAAAGATAGTTTGCGCACAGAATAGCGTTCAGTGTTAAACTCTATTTAGCGTTAGAACAGAACCGGGCGTGAGCAGCAACTCGCCCAACCAAGCAAGATTCTGCCGGTGTTCGCTCCGATTCATCAAGCGCAATTCAATCAACAGGGATGTAGAAACAAAATGGAACAAGGTACAGTGAAGTGGTTCAACGACGCGAAGGGCTTTGGCTTTATCTCGCGTCAGAACGGCGAGGACGTGTTCGTTCACTACTCGGCGATCAATGCAAACGGTTTCAAGAGCCTGCAAGAAGGTCAAGCGGTCCAGTTTAACGTTGTTAAGGGACCGAAGGGCTGGCAGGCTGCTGACGTCCAGCCGCTCTAACCAAACGGATTCTGGCAGAATCCCGATACAACAAAAAGGCGGAGCCCTCGGCTCCGCCTTTTTGCATGCCTAAATTATTTTCCCACTACGCCGGACTTCTTCAGCTCCCACTCCAGCGCGCTTCTTAAAATCTCCCGCAGGTCGCGCTTCGCCTTCCAGCCCAGCACCCGCTCCGCCTTCGCCGCCGCGGCATACAACGCCGGCGGGTCCCCTTCGCGACGACCCACATACTCATGCGGCAGCTTGCGACCGCTCACCTCTTCCGTCAGCGCTATCAATTCCTTTATTGAGCTTCCCTTGCCAGTTCCCAAATTCAGTGCAACTGGCTCGCCGCCCGCATTCAAATATTCGACCGCCTTCACATGCGCCTCAGCCAGATCGCTCACATGAATATAATCGCGAACGCACGTCCCGTCCAGTGTATCAAAATCATCGCCAAAAACCTTTAGTGCCGGCCCCGTTCCCAAAGCCGCACGTAACGCCAGCGGGATCAAATGCGTCTCCGGGTCGTGCATCTCACCCGTCTCGCCGGACTCATGCGCTCCCGCCGCATTAAAGTACCGCAAAGCCGCATACTTCAATCCATGCGCCACCGAGTATGACTCCAACACCCGCTCAATAAATAATTTGCTCGCCCCATATGGATTGATCGGCTCCCTCGGCAGCTCCTCCGTCATCGGCAGCGCCTGCGGCACTCCAAACACCGCGCACGTCGAGCTGAATACAAACGTCCGTACCTTACTCGCCAACACCGCATCCAGCAGCGCCAATCCCTTCTCCACATTGTTCTCGTAATACTTCCGCGGGTTCTTCACCGACTCGCCAACGTTGATGAACGCGGCAAAGTGCATCACCGCATCCACGCGCTTCAGCAGTCCATCCACCAGTTTGCGGTCCGCAATGTCGCCAACCACCAGCTCATATCCGCGCGCCAGCTCCTTGTGGCCCGTGCTCAGATTGTCCAGTATCACAACCTCGTGCCCTGCCGCCGCCAAATGACGTACCGCGCACGACCCTATGTATCCGCTGCCGCCTGTCACTAAAACCCGCATATCCCCTGCCGCCTTCCCGTAACGTGACCCATCCAGTTTAGTTCAAACCTTGCCGCTAACCATTGCGGTAACATCCTTAATAGAGATGCGCCCTACAATCGTCATACTCACCTATAACTGCGCCACCACGCTCGCTCCCACACTTGAGCGCGCGCGTCTCCTCTCCGACGAAATCTTCGCCGTCGACTCCTTCAGCACCGACGACACCGTCCGCGTCGCCAAAGAACTCGGAGCAACCGTCATCCAGCATGAGTTCATCCACTACGGCGCGCAACGCAACTGGGCCATCGACAAGCTCCCCATCACCCGCCCCTGGCAGCTCCACCTCGACGCCGATGA